>JAGIXO010000001.1 GCA_026122915.1 Candidatus Electronema nielsenii
GGGTGGTATTTCAAGGTTGACTCCACGACCGCTAGCGCGACCGCTTCAAAGTCTCCCACCTATCCTGCACATGCTGTCCCTAAACACAATGCCAAGCTACAGTAAAGGTTCACGGGGTCTTTCTGTCTAGTTGCGGGTAACCGGCATCTTCACCGGTGCTACAGTTTCGCTGAGTCTCTGGTTGAGACAGCGGGGAA
The DNA here is from genome assembly GCA_026122915.1 of Candidatus Electronema nielsenii. Lineage (GTDB taxonomy): Bacteria > Desulfobacterota > Desulfobulbia > Desulfobulbales > Desulfobulbaceae > Electronema > Electronema nielsenii. Next base: position 198 of record JAGIXO010000001.1, read on the forward strand.
ATCGTTACGCCATTCGTGCAGGTCGGAACTTACCCGACAAGGAATTTCGCTACCTTAGGACCGTTATAGTTACGGCCGCCGTTTACCGGGGCTTCGGTTCATTGCTTCGCTTGCGCTGACAAGTCCCCTTAACCTTCCGGCACCGGGCAGGCGTCAGACCCTATACATCGTCTTGCGACTTCGCAGAGTCCTGTGTTTTTAGTAAACAGTCGCTCCCCCCATTTCACTGCAGCCCCCTTCAGCTCTGCGAGCAAGTCGCTTCACTTAATGAGGGCGCACCTTCTCCCGAAGTTACGGTGCTATTTTGCCGAGTTCCTTAACCAGAGTTCTCTCAAGCGCCTTGGTATATTCTACCTGTCTACCTGTGTCGGTTTACGGTACGGTCGCCGGTGCAAATACATACGAGGCTTTTCCTGGAAGCATGGAATCAGCAGCTTTGCGTCCCTTCCGGGACTCGTCATCACGCCTCAGCCTTAAAGAAGCCCGGATTTACCTGAACTTCAAGCCTACACGCTTAAACCGTCTATTCCAGCAGACGGCCTGCCTATCCTTCTCCGTCCCCCCTTATGTAATCTCCGCACCCGCGGTACGGGAATATTCACCCGTTTTCCATCGACTACGCCTTTCGGCCTCGCCTTAGGGGCCGACTGACCCTGAGCAGATTAACTTGACTACAGGAAACCTTAGACTTTCGGCGAGGAAGTTTCTCGCTTCCTTTATCGCTACTCGTGTCAACATAAGCTCTTGCGATACCTCCAGCATGCCTCGCGACACACCTTCTCAGGCCTACGCAATGTTCTCCTACCACAGAAATTGCTTTCTGTCCGCAGCTTCGGCACTGCACTTGAGCCCCGTTACATCTTCGGCGCGGATTCACTGGACCAGTGAGCTATTACGCTTTCTTTGAAGGGTTGCTGCTTCTAAGCCAACCTCCTGGTTGTCTGTGCAATTCCACATCCTTTGCCACTTAGTGCAAATTTGGGGGCCTTAGCTGGCGGTCTGGGCTCTTTCCCTCTTGACCGCGGAACTTATCTCCCGCAGTCTGACTCCCGCGCTTGAACTTACCGGCATTCGCAGTTTGATAGGGTTTGGTAATCCGGTGGGACCCCTAGCCCTGTCAGAGCTCTACCTCCGGCAGTCATCACGCAAGGCTATACCTAAATATATTTCGGAGAAAACCAGCTATCACCGAGTTTGATTAGCCTTTCACTCCTATCCACACCTCATCCAAGCAGTTTTCAACCTACAATGGTTCGGGCCTCCAGCCGATGTTACTCGGCCTTCACCCTGGACATGGATAGATCACCCGGCTTCGGGTCTGCCCCGTGCAACTATTCGCCCATTTAAGACTCGCTTTCGCTGCGGCTCCGCCTAACGGCTTAACCTCGCTGCACAGGGCAACTCGTTGACTCATTATGCAAAAGGCACGCTGTCACATCGACGAATCGATGCTTCAACTGCTTGCAGGCTGACGGTTTCAGTTTCTATTTCACTCCCCTCCCGGGGTTCTTTTCACCTTTCCCTCGCGGTACTTGTTCACTGTCGGTCACTAGGTAGTATTTAGCCTTGGAAGATGGTCCTCCCAGATTCCCACAAGGTTTCACGTGTCTCGTGGTACTCAGGAACACCCTAGGATGATTCAAGATTTCGCGTACGGGGCTGTCACCCTCTCTGGCCGACCTTTCCATGTCGTCCCGCTATCTCTCCTCATTCCCGTATCGGGGTCCTACAACCCCTGCAAGCAAGCTCACAGGTTTGGGCTCTTCCGCTTTCGCTCGCCGCTACTAACGGAATCTCAATTGATTTCTTCTCCTGGGGGTACTGAGATGTTTCACTTCCCCCCGTTCGCCTCATGCGGCTATGTATTCACCGCACGATGACAGAGCATTAACTCTGCCGGGTTTCCCCATTCGGAAATCTCCGGGTCACAGCCTGTTAGCGGCTCTCCGAAGCTTATCGCAGCTTTCCGCGTCCTTCATCGCCTCCTAGTGCCAAGCATCCGCCGTCAGCCCTTGGTAGCTTAACCATAAGTCTTTTCAGACTAAGCCAAACTGCCAAAAACGCTGTTCTACTGCTGCATTTCAGCTTTTTTGTCCGATATCAGGACTTGTTACGGCCCTGCGCCGGACAACTGTCATGCAGTTGTTAGATACCCTGCTATTTAATTGTCAAAGAACAAACAGCTTTCAGCTATCAGGTTTCGACTACTGAATTTTCAGTAAGCCAAAAGCTGACTTCCGACCGCTTAGATAACGTGGTCAAAAAATATGGTGGAGGTGAACGGGATCGAACCGATGGCCTCCTGCGTGCAAGGCAGGCGCTCTCCCAGCTGAGCTACACCCCCGTCTCCTTCAAAGCGGCGACGTTTTCCTGATGGTGGGCCTGGGGGGACTTGAACCTCCGACCTCACGCTTATCAGGCGTGCGCTCTAACCAGCTGAGCTACAGGCCCATAGTCAGATGCCGAATCAATCGATATTCGGCGTCAATCTTGATCGCTCAAAACTGAACAGCATATAGCAAGCAGGGATGATCCCGTATTCAAACCTTGCGGCTCGAATGATTCCTTTAAAAGGAGGTGATCCAGCCCCAGGTTCCCCTAGGGCTACCTTGTTACGACTTCACCCCAGTTACCGACCATACCTTGGTAGCCTGCGCCCCGAAGGTCCGCCCAGCTACTTCTGGTACAATCGACTCCCGTGGTGTGACGGGCGGTGTGTACAAGGCCCGGGAACGTATTCACCGCGGCGTGCTGATCCGCGATTACTAGCGATTCCAACTTCATGGAGCCGAGTTGCAGACTCCAATCCGGACTGAGACCGGCTTTTAGGGATTCGCTTCACCTCGCGGTGTCGCAGCCCTCTGTACCGGCCATTGTAGTACGTGTGTAGCCCTGGTCATAAAGGCCATGAGGACTTGACGTCATCCCCACCTTCCTCCGGCTTGACGCCGGCGGTCCCATCAGAGTGCCCAACTGAATGCTGGCAACTGATGGCGGGGGTTGCGCTCGTTGCGGGACTTAACCCAACATCTCACGACACGAGCTGACGACAGCCATGCAGCACCTGTCTCCAAGCTCCTCTTGCGAGGCACTTCCCTCTTTCAAGGGAATTCTCGGGATGTCAAGACCAGGTAAGGTTCTTCGCGTTGCATCGAATTAAACCACATACTCCACCGCTTGTGCGGGCCCCCGTCAATTCCTTTGAGTTTTAATCTTGCGACCGTACTCCCCAGGCGGTGAACTTAGCGCGTTAGCTACGACACAGAGGGGATCAACACCCCCTGCATCCAGTTCACATCGTTTACGGCGCGGACTACCAGGGTATCTAATCCTGTTTGCTCCCCGCGCTTTCGCGTCTCAGCGTCAGTATCCAGCCAGAAAGTCGCCTTCGCCACCGGTATTCCTCCCGATATCTACGAATTTCACCTCTACACCGGGAATTCCACTTTCCCCTCTGGTACTCAAGCCTGACAGTTTCAAATGCACTTCCCCGGTTGAGCCGAGGACTTTCACATCTGACTTATCAGGCCGCCTGCACGCCCTTTACGCCCAGTAATTCCGAACAACGCTTGCACCCTCTGTATTACCGCGGCTGCTGGCACAGAGTTAGCCGGTGCTTCCTTTGAAGGTACCGTCAAACGCACGAAGTATTAATCCGCACGCATTTCTTTCCTTCCGACAGGGCTTTACGACCCGAAGGCCTTCATCACCCACGCGGCGTCGCTGCGTCAGGGTTTCCCCCATTGCGCAATATTCCTCACTGCTGCCTCCCGTAGGAGTCTGGCCCGTGTTTCAGTGCCAGTGTGGCGGGTCATCCTCTCAGACCCGCTAACCATCGTCGCCTTGGTGGGCTATTACCCCGCCAACAAGCTAATGGTACGCAGACCCCTCCAAATGTGACAGCTTATAAATAGAGGCCATCTTTCCCACATCACCCTTCGGCAATGCGGCGTATCCGGTATTAATCCCCCTTTCGGAGGGCTGTTCCGGTCATTAGGACAGGTTATCTACGCGTTACTCACCCGTGCGCCACTTTCGTCCCCCGAAGGGAACTACCCGTTCGACTTGCATGTGTTAAGCACGCCGCCAGCGTTCGTTCTGAGCCAGGATCAAACTCTCCAGTTTATATATCCTGACCAATCACTTGAATCATCTCAAAACAATCAAGGACTGGACTTCAACGTATCCAAGCACAATCTTACTTGCGCCTTGTGTTTCGTTTCGGCCCGCTTGCTTATGCTGTTCAGTTTTCAAAGATCACGCTCCATTTGTTCTGCTTTCGGAGCCACCCGCTTCAACCGGCGGGCCTCTATTCTAACCTGCTTTTTCGCTGCCGTCAAGAACTTTTTTATTTTTTCTTTCAGGCCGCTTTTTCATCATCGACTCGGCTTCAGCTTTCAGCTTCAGTACCACCGGCGACGAGGCACGAATATACAGTACTCCCTGCCTTAGGTCAAGCGGTTTTTTGCGCAGACAGTGCTTTTTTTA
>JAGIXO010000010.1 GCA_026122915.1 Candidatus Electronema nielsenii
GGACGCTGCCGGTCTTCCTGTCGCGCCGCCTGCCTTGCAAGCACTTCGCCGCATGAGGTGAAGCTGGCGGCAGCCGCCCTTGACAGTCTCTTCATCAGCGGAATGCCGAAGAAACTTATCGGTGACAAAGCGTATGACAGCGATGATCTCGATGAAAATATTCTGAAAAAGTATGGCGTTGAGATAATCGCCCCGCAGAGACGCGGCAGGAAAAAGCCAAAAACTCAGGACGGACGGAAACTGAGGCGGTATAAACGCCGCTGGAAGGTTGAACGGCTTTTTGCCTGGCTGCAAAACTTCAGGCGGCTGGTTGTCAGATATGAGCGTCATGCTGATAATTTCGCAGCTTTTCTGCTGCTTGCCTGCTCAGTTATTCTGCTTCGATTTATTTTGAGATAGGTTCTGAACTGGTCACGCGCCTGTTCATCGTCCGATATAATCTTCGTCGAAAGTCATCACTTGCAAGTTAACCACCACCGTTTTTAGAAAACATCGTGCTGTGTTTTGTCCGTCCTGCTGCGCGGCCTTGGCCTGCGCACCGCCAAGAGTACCCCAAAATAAGCGGCCCTGCACGGGTTAAGGTTGACAGCCGGGCAAAATTCTATCATAGTTTTGTTGAGGAGTAAAGCTGTCCGGCATCACGCTGGGCAATGATCATACTTGTAAATCTGTAGGTTAGGGAGACTGGCAATATGGGACAAGCGCACGCTGAAAAACTTATTCTGTGGTTTGATGAAATCGGCATTGAAGATGTGCCCCTTGTAGGCGGCAAGAATGCCTCATTGGGTGAAATGTATCAGCATCTTACCGGCAAGGGTGTGGCTGTCCCGCATGGTTTCGCCATCACCGCTTACGCCTACCGCTACCTGCTGAAAGAGGCGGGCATCGAGGCGGAAATCCGCCAGGTGCTCTCCGACCTGAACACCGAGGACATGGCTAACCTCGCCGAGCGCGGAGCCAAGTGCCGCGACATCATCCGCACTGCTCCCTTCCCGCCCCTGCTGCGCGACGCGATCATAGAGGCGTATAAGAAGATGGAGGCTGAGTACGGCCCGAACGTGGATGTGGCCGTGCGCTCCTCCGCCACAGCAGAGGATCTGCCTGATGCCTCGTTCGCCGGTCAGCAGGAGACGTATCTGAATATTCACGGCTACGACAACATCATCCAGAACTGCCGCAAGTGTTTTGCCTCGCTCTTCACCAACCGGGCGATCTCCTACCGGCAGCATCAGGGCTTTGGTCAGTTTGATGTCTATCTCTCCATCACCGTGCAGAAGATGGTGCGCTCTGACTCCTCGTGCTCCGGTGTCCTCTTCTCCATCGACACCGAGTCTGGCTTCAAAGATGCAGTGTTCATCACCGGCGCGTGGGGTCTTGGCGAGAACGTCGTGCAGGGCGCGGTCAACCCGGACGAGTATTATGTCTTCAAGCCGACCCTGAAAGAGGGCAAGCGGCCTATTGTCGGCAAGAAGATTGGGTCAAAAGAGATCAAGATGATCTACGACAACGACCCTTCTACGTCAGAGCCAGTACGGAACATCCCGACCACACCAGCCGAGCGCAATGCCTATGTCATTAACGATGATGAAATCCTTCAGCTCGCCAGCTGGGCCTGCATCATCGAGGATCATTACAAGAAGGGCATGGACATTGAGTGGGCCAAGGACGGCGATGGTGTGAGCGTCGGCACCGGCAAGCTCTTCATCGTCCAAGCCCGGCCTGAGACTGTGCATTCGCAGGCTAATAAAGGCTTGATGGAGACCTACAAGCTGCTGGAGAAAGGCACGGTCATTGCCAAAGGTCTGGCCGTGGGCAGCAAGATCGGCCAAGGCATTGCCCATTGCATTGCGGATGCCAAAGACATCGGCACCTTCCGCAAGGGCGAAGTGCTGGTGACAGACATGACCGATCCTGACTGGGAACCGATCATGAAGATTGCTTCGGCGATCATCACCAACCGGGGCGGGCGTACCTGCCATGCCGCAATCATCTCCCGCGAGCTGGGCATTCCCTGCGTTATTGGCACCGGCAACGGCTCTGAGCAGATCAAGACCGGCCAAGAGATCACCGCCTCCTGCGCAGAAGGCGAGACCGGCAATGTTTATGAGGGCCTGCTCAAGTTTGAAGTGCAGAAGACCGACCTTGGCAGCTTGCCCGCGACCAAGACCAAGATCATGATGAACTTGGCCATCCCGGAGAAAGCCTTCACCGAGTGCCAGATTCCCAATGACGGCGTGGGTCTGGCCCGCGAGGAGTTTATCATCAACTCGCATATTGGCCTGCATCCCTTGGCGTTGTATAACTACGAGGAGCTGAAGAAGTCCAGCGACCCGGAGAAGCAGGAGATTGTCCGCCAGATTGATGCCAAGACCGGTGCTTATACCGATAAGCGGCAGTTCTTCATCGACAAGGTGGCTGAGGGCGTGGGCCGGATTGCAGCTGGCTTCTATCCGAAAGACGTGATTGTCCGCCTCTCTGACTTCAAGAGCAACGAGTACGCCAACTTGGTCGGCGGTCATCTCTATGAGCCGAACGAAGAGAACCCGATGATCGGCTGGCGCGGGGCATCACGCTACTACGATCCGAAGTATCGTCCGGCCTTTGAGTTGGAGTGCCAAGGTCTGCTCAAGGCCCGCAATGACATGGGCCTGACCAACATCAAGCTGATGGTGCCCTTCTGCCGCACACCAGAGGAGGGCAAGAAGGTCATTCAGGTGATGCGTGAGTGCGGCTTGGTGCAAGGCGAGAACGGCCTTGAGCTGTACGTGATGTGCGAGATTCCGAGCAACGTCATCTGCGCTGATGCCTTTGCTGACATCTTCGACGGCTTCTCCATCGGCTCCAATGACCTGACTCAGCTCACGTATGGCCTTGACCGCGATTCCGGCATTCTCACCGGCATTGCCGACGAGCGGCACGACGCGGTGAAGGAGATGATCCGCATGGTGATCAAGACCGCCAAACGGCGCGGGCGCAAGATCGGCATCTGCGGCCAGGGGCCGTCCGACTTCCCGGACTTCGCCACCTTCCTTGTCGAGCTGGGCATTGACTCCATGTCGCTGATCCCGGACACGGCCATCAAGACCCGGATGGCTGTGCATGAAAAGGAGAAGGAGCTGGGGAGGTAATTTCTATCTCCACTATCATAATGAAAGAGCGGGAAAAGCTGAACAGCCTGCTCTTTCATTATAATTTGTTACCAAATAAAATTGAGGAGTTAGCATGGACCCTAATGCCATATTAGAAGTATTGATTAAAAGTGCCTTACAAGAAATGGTCAAGAGATGCATGAGTATATCTTTGCTTAACAAAGAATTATTTAAAGATCGTTTTGCAAATGAAATTTTAAAAAATTATCTGCAATCCAAGGGTAACAGTGTAAGTGTATTGAAAACTCTTATGCATACAACCCCTGTAGATTTCGATACAATTTACCAGCCGGTAGAATTGGAATATTACCCAAATAAACTGCCTAAAAAATATGAGGAAACTAAAGATCTCTTTGATAAATCTAATTATATTACGATTATTGGCCCTGCTGGGAGTGGAAAGACGACATTGACAAAACATATTTTTCTTCAATGTATAAAAGAGAAATATAAAACGCCAATTATTATTACATTTAGAAGTTTGGAAAGAAGAAGTGGCGAGCAGAAAAAGATAACTCTTAAAGAGTCGATTATAAAGACCATATCAGCTTCAGAGTCAGATGTAGATTTTATAGATAAATGCTTAAAGAGAGGTGAATTTTTGATTATTTTCGACGGATTTGATGAAAAATCAGATAATCAATTTGAAGGTCATCAAGAAGATATTTTTGATTGCTTATTTGAATATCCAAAAAACAATTATATAATAACGTCTCGACCATATTCTGGTGCAGAATTGCTTCCTCAGTTTCATAACCTGCAAATAAAGCCGTTAACACGACAGGGGCAATTACAGTTTATACAAAAACAGCTTTCAGCAAACAATAGCAACGAGAAGGAAATTGCAGCTATAATAAATTCGATTGATACCCAGTCACCAAAAGTCATATCAGACCTCCTAAAGAATCCATTGCTTCTTCTTTTATATATAATAACATTCAAATATACCAATACAATACCAAGGCATACTTATGAATTCTACCAAAGAGTATTTGATACATTATTTTTAATACATGATGCCATTTCAAAGAGAAATTACAAGAGAAAATTGCGTTCGTCTCAATTGTCAAATAAAGAATTCGCTGAAATAATATTTAAATATTCATATATATCTTATATGGAATCAGTAAAGGAATTTGATGTTAGATATTTCCACGAAAGAATAAAAAAAATACAGCATACTCTAACAGAGCAAGATATAGATAATTTTTTATATGATTTGCTCGTTAATGTTCCTGTCTTATCAGAAGATAATGACAAATATTATTTTTCTCATATTTCAATTCAAGAATATTGCTGCTCTAGATTTATCTCCGAACTTCCTAATGATAGCAGTAAACAAAATGCATATAAGGTAGTAAGTAAAAATATATCAAAAAGGCTATCTTATCAAATAGATAATTTTTCTAAATTATGCAGCGAGATGGATCCGGTTAATTACAATAAATATTTTTACATGCCATCGCTTACAATGATAAGAAATGATATTTTTAAAAAAATGAATAATATAAATATAGACAAGATCGGACATAACCAAGAGAACGAGCAGGATATCGCTTACCAGTTTTTGCTTAATCTAATTAGCAAATTAAACATCAGTGAAAAATCTGAATCGAGTTACATTTTAATAAATCCTAATTATTCAAGTCTTCATTATTTTTTAAATAGAGACTTTCATTCGTATTCATCGATCATAGATAAGATTTATAGATATTTAAGAAGTAAATTTGTCGTGACTCGTTACTTTACTCAAAGGGTATGCTGTGATGATATAGATTTCGCCGCTAATCTAATAGTAAAAAATAGTCCAGACATTGTCAGATCGATAAATAATTTATTGCAAGAAATATCAGTTAAAGTTTATGTGATAAATAAAGATATAGAAGATTCCATAAAATCAAATGACGATATAATTGGATTACCGTTATCATCGTAACTGGAATCCGCCAAAGAAGAAAACGCCATGACTTCGCTTGATGCCGTCAAACGCTGCCTGACTGACCAGAAATCCCTGCTGAAAAACAAATACAAAATCAGCAAGGTCGGAATATTCGGCTCCTATGTCCGAGGAGAGCAGCGCAACGAAAGCGATGTGGATGTCCTGATTGACTACGACGAAGCACCAAGCCTTATCGCGCTGATCGAAATTGAGAATATGTTGAGCGACCTGCTTGGCATGAAGGTTGATCTTGTCACCAGCAAAGGCTTGAAACAGCAGCTCCGGCAGCATATCCTTAATGAGGTCGTCTATCTGTGAGCGTGCGGCGTGCTTCTCTCTTTCTTGCCGATATACTTGAAGCGATCAATGCGGTTGAACGCTTTACTGCGGGAATGAATTTCGAGCAGTTCCATCATGACGAAAAGACCATCCGCGCTGTTGAGCGGGAGCTTGAAATCATCGGCGAGGCATCCAGAACACATTGTCAAAGCGCATCTATCTGTTCCTTGGCGGGCAATCGCTGGCATGAGAGACCGCCTGATTCATCATTACTGGGACACGGAAGCAGAAATTCTCTGGAGTACCATTGAAGAATCGCTGCCAGAGTTGAAGGTGGAAATAACAGCGATCATAGGGAAAGAGAACGGAGACAGGCTGTAGGCCATCCCGGAGAAGCAGGAAATCGTCCGCCAGATTGATGCCAAGACCGGTGCTTATACCGATAAGCGGCAGTTCTTCATTGTGGCTTCTATCCCAAGGACGTGATTGTCCGCCTCTCTGATTTCAAGAGCAACGAGTATGCCAACCTCGTCGGCGGTCATCTCTATGAGCCGAACGAAGAGAACCCGATGATCGGCTGGCGAGGCGCGTCCCGCTACTATGATCCGAAGTACCGTCCGGCCTTTGAGCTGGAGTGCAAGGTCTGCTCAAGGCCCGCAATGACATGGGCCTGACCAACATCAAGCTGATGGTGCCTTTCTGCCGCACACCAGAGGAAGGCAAGAAGGTCATTCAGGTGATGCGTGAGTGCGGCTTGGTGCAGGGCGAGAACGGCCTTGAGCTGTACGTGATGTGCGAGATTCCGAGCAACGTCATCTGTGCTGATGCCTTCGCGGACATCTTTGACGGCTTCTCCATCGGCTCGAATGACCTGACTCAGCTAACGTATGGCCTTGACCGCGATTCCGGCATTCTTACCGGCATTGCTGACGAGCGTCATGAGGCAGTGAAGGAGATGATTCGCATGGTGATCAAGACTGCCAAGCGGCGCGGACGCAAGATCGGCATCTGCGGCCAAGGGCCGTCCGATTTCCCGGACTTCGCCACCTTCTTGGTCGAGCTGGGGATTGATTCTATGTCCCTGATCCCGGACACCGCCATCAAGACCAGGATGGCAGTGCATGAGAAGGAGAAGGAGCTGGGCATCGCGCCGAAGTAAGGGGCGGCAGTAGCGAAGGATGAGAAAGGGCGGGCTGTGTCCCGCCTTTTCTTCTATTTGGATATAAGGAAAGGATGTCATGCAATCAGTGAGCAAAGCAAGATGAAAATAACAATTAAAAATCTTGGCGCATTGAAACAGGCGGAGTTCACGCTTGGTGAGATGACTATTCTATGTGGCGGCAATAATACAGGTAAGACTTATGCCACCTATGCGCTCTATGGTTTTCTATCTACTTGGCGTGAAGGATTATCTGTTGATGTTGCATCAAAGAATGTAAGCGAACTGATGGCTGAAGGTGTAACGCATATAGATATCAACAATTATATTGAAAATTCTGAGCGAATATTATTTGACGGATGTGCAATGTACTCAAGTTTCTTGCCGACTGTTTTTGCTGCCCAGAAGGATAAGTTTAAAGACAGCTACTTTGATGTTGCCGTTGCCACAGAGCATATAAAACCTTTTGGAAGATATGAGCGGCACATGAAGGCGGCAAGCAAGGAACTGTTCTTTATTACAAAAGAAGAGACCAGCTCCGATGTGGTTGTCACTTTGCTTGTAGAGAAAGGTAGGGTTAGACTGCCGCAAGATGTGATCAAAAAAGTTATTGGCGATGCTCTGAAAGAAATTATTTTTGGGCAGGTATTTCCAAATCCGTTCATTGCCAGTGCCGAGAGGACAGGCGCAGCTATTTTTCGCAAGGAATTGAATTTTGCCCGCAATCGTCTCCTTGAAGAGATGGCGAAAACAGATCAATCGGTTGATCCGGTTGATCTTCTGTTTAAGACATATCAAGATTATGCGCTGCCGGTGAAAGATAACGTTGATTTCACCCGCCAACTTGAAACGTTGGCCAAGAAAAATAGTTATATCGCTGAACAGCACCCAGATGTGCTGGATAATTTTTCTGATATCATCGGCGGCGAATACCGTGTCACGAAAAACGATGAGCTATATTACATCCCGAAAGGTAAGAAAGTCAGATTGACAATGGATGAAAGCTCAAGTGCGGTGCGTTCCTTGCTGGATATTGGTTTCTATTTAAAGCATATGGCGCAGCCTGGCGACCTACTGATGGTGGATGAGCCGGAACTTAATTTGCACCCGGAAAATCAGCGGCGAGTGGCAAGGCTATTTGCAAGATTAGTCAACCTTGGCATTAAAGTATTCATCACTACACATAGTGACTATATTGTCAAAGAACTGAACACGCTGATCATGCTCAATCATGACAAACAACATCTGAAAAATATTGCTGAACGGGAAGGATATTGCCGGGATGAACTTATATCTTCAGATCAGGTCAAGGTGTATATCGCTGAAAAATCAATGGTAAAATTAGACGGAGGGCAGCGCAGAAGCTATTGTCAAACATTAGTGTCTGCCGACATAGACCCTGAGCTTGGCATTCAAGCACGCAGTTTCGATGCAACTATCGATTCTATCAATAGAATTCAGGAAGAGATCGTCTGGGGAGAGGAATGAAGCATGACAGATATTAAACTCCTTGAGCAGATGATAAAAGATGAAGCAAAGGTAGCACTTGAGAATAAAAACGGAAAGCAATATGTTGTATTGAATGAGCCTCAATGCCCAAGCGGCTCTGTCACTATAGCAGGGATGCCAGATAACGCCATTGTCATTAAAGCTGATTCATTCAAGGCTCCCGACTCAATCTTCAAAGGCGAAAAAGGTGAATGTAAACGCGCAGATTTTGTCATAGTAGCTGACTCTGGGCAGAAGAAGGTCATTCTTTGCATTGAAATGAAGTACAGAAAAGGCAAGCCACCTGAAATTGTTCAGCAGTTAAGAGGGACTCGCTGCCTGCTTTCTTATTGTCAGGAAATAGGCAAGGCTTTTTGGGACAAGCAAGATTTCCTCAAAGGGTATGTTTATCGTTTCATCAGCATAGGCAATCTCAGCATAGCAAAACGAAAAACCCGCATAGAGCGTCAGCCAGCAATACATGACCGGCCAGAACTGATGATGAAAATCGATTGGCCAAATAGCCGTATCGAATTTCACCAGTTAGCTGGAAAAAGCTAAGATATGGAAGCAAACCTTGCAAAATCAATCACTATCAACAGCAGCTACGCTGAACTGCTGCCTTCTTTCAACGATGACCTCCAATCAGCAGTTGATGCCGCGCTGCAACGCTACCTGATTGATGAAATTGCCGCCAAAATTGCTGGCCTGAAGAAGAAAGAAAAGCTGTTTCGGCTGAAATACGGCTGCGATTACAAAACCTTTTCCCAGCGCACAGCGGATGAGGAGGAGTACATCAATCAGATTGAAAGCAGTATCAGCAAACTCTGGGAGTCTGACTTAGCTGATTGGGAATTCTGCGAGAAAGGGATAAATGATTGGACGAGAAAATTGCAGAGTATTTTGCTGCTGTCATAACAACAGCGGCAGGCATCTTTGAAAATTGTGCGCATGAGCAGGACTGCACGCCAGAACGGGCAATCTTGCAGCTTCATGGCGAATACGGTTCATGCAAGATTCTCATCACCGAGCTGTTCAGCGACAAACTACGCAAATACCGCTATTACGTCTTGCAAGGAAACCGAGTGGAGGCAGGCTTTGACAATGCTCCTGATCCACGGGCCATCCGCATGAAATACGGCAAGATCGGCAAAGAACATGCAGGCGAAAATATCCCGCATCTTCATCTGGATGACAAGACCAGCATGGTGCTGACTGAAGAGATGATGTTCTCTGATTTTGTTGAGTGGTTGCAGGGAAATCGTTTGCAGACCGAATAAGAGCGAAAGGACGGGGGAAGTTAAACAAGCTTAGGATCATCAAAACAATTCCTCAACATTTCCCCCGCCTCTCATTCCCCTCAGTCCGTCTCCCCGCTCTTCTTCTTCCGCTTCTTCCTGTCGCTTGCCCGCGTGCCGCCGACCATCTCGTATTCAGAGGAGTCCGGGCCGCACACCGCCTTGACCGCAAGGCGCACTTGGACGATGAAATCGCTCAAAGTCTCAGCCTGATCGCCCTTGGAATTGATTAAGCGCGTCCGATCCGCATTCACCGAGTCGATCTCGCTGACCACTGTTTCCAGCCCAGTGATCTTCGCTCCCATCGCTGCCGCCGAAATCCCGTCGGGCAGCGTCGCGCTGATCTTTTCCAGAGCCTTCTTGATTTCTCCCGCTTCCTGAAGCAGCTTGGGTATGCTTCCTCCGATCATCACAGCCTCCTTGCGTTGATTGTTTAGGCTCTTTCGTCAAAAGGAACGGCCCGCTGCCCGCAGCGAGACGTAACTTCTTTGCTGCGCTGCCTTCTTTTTACGAAAGAACCTCTCCTCGTTAAAAGAGGACATCTCCTTTTCTTGAACGGAAGACTTCTTTTCTTAAAAGAAGAACCTCTCTTGGCGAGAGATATACTTCTCGCAAGAAAAGGAAGCATCCTCTTGATGAATGAAAGACCTCTCTTGAAAAGAGCAGCTCTTCTCTCAAAGAAAGTGCCTCTCCTCTCGTTCAACGAAGCAGCGCATTCGTCCCGCAGCCCTGTCTGCTTCTCCCCGGTTTAACTCTCTTTTCCGCTGCTGTCAAGAGGCGTTTTCCAATGATCAAAAAATAGTTGCGGCTTCCTGCGTTCTGCGGTAGGGTCTTAATTTCAAGTACCGTCAGACCTTTGGAGTGCAAAGGTCTGCTCAAAGGCCCGCAGTGACATGGGGCTGACTAACATCAACTGCATAACTCCTATGTACAACAATGGATGAACTAAAGAAAAAACGACAGCATATTCGTAGTCTGATGCGCTATGCTGTCCCTGATGAAGAAATGGATGCGGCTCTTGATCTCCTGATGATCTTTCATGACGACCGCATCGCATTGACTGTGTTGGAGGAATTCTACAGCTTTCTCCCAGAGGCACAGAATGATTGGATCAAGGAACTGCGCCTCATCGCGCGGCAGCAGGGCATGTTTCTGCTCGTGGCAGTGGCCTCAGTAGATGCCTATCTCTATTTGGTCTCCAGCGAAGGAATTGAATTCAACGGCAAGTTGAGCGAAGGGTATTTAGACCGCGACTTACTTGATTTCTTCGACTTTGAGTCTGCTACCGCTTTTCAGGAAACAGCGCGGAACATAGAAAATTTCCCAGAGTATCAGCCGCTCCAAGTGGATACTGATCTTTGCCCGGCCTGCCAAGCTGCCACGGGTGAACTGCATGAACTCGGCTGCCCAGTGGAAATCTGTCCTTGGTGCGGCGGGCAATTGATTCATTGCAGCTGCCGTTTTGAGCGGTTGGGCCAAGATGAAATTGCGGATGAAGGCGAACTGCTTCGCTTTGAAGCTCTGCTTGAGGAACAAGGTCGAGTAGCCTATTCCCCAGAGCAGCGGCCAAGTTTTGCCGATGAAGGCGGGGGCGTAGAGGTGGAATGAAACGTTCGGCCATCAGGCCGCAACACGTTCTTCCTCGCTTTTGAGTTTACTTCGGATCAGAGCTAATGCCTCATCAAAGCTAAAACTTTCGATATAAGTCTCCAGCTCGGCAAAAGCCTGTCCGGTCATCAGTGGCTTAATGCTGTCCTTTCGCTCACAGAGAAATTGCAAAGAAGAAAAATCCGATTGTTCGACGAGGCCAGCTAACTGCCGTAGGGCTTGCATAGCAGCTGTCTGGTCGAAATTCCCCCCAGCAGAGGTGCTGCCTTCTTCTGTTTCGTTGAGCGGCTCGCCGAGGCGCAGATCAAGGTACTCAACTGTCGATGTTACCTGCTTGATCAGTTGCCGTAGTTGTTCCTCAAATTGCGCTTGGTTGCCAGAATTCAGATTCATCTCAATCTTTCCAGCCAAGGACTGAATGCCAGACAGTCCGAGGTTGCCTGCCACGCCTTTGAGACTGTGTACGGCATATTGCGCAGCTTTGACATCATTCTGGCGGATCATGTGTTCCATTCTGGCGGCGATATCGCGTTGCTCGCGGCAAAAACTTCGCAACAGTTTGAGGAGGAGGTCTTCGTTGCCCTCCAGCCGCCGCAGGCTTCCAGCCAGATCAAGCCCAGCAGGCTGGGCCGCTGTTCCGGTCTCTTTCAGCAGCGTTCTCATCATACAAGCCGCTCTGCCGCAGCCATTCTGCACTGGCGGCGGAGTCCTTGCTGGCTGTTCTTGTATCCACCTACTCAGGGCCGCAAAGAGGCTGGCACGGTTGATCGGTTTGGCAATGTGGTCGTCCATGCCCATGCGGAAGCATTTATCTCGTTCTTCACTCACGGCATGGGCGGTCATCGCTAAAATCGGCAGATTGGTCTTGCCCAGCTCTTGGCGAATTTTACGAGTAGCTTCGTAGCCGTCCATCACTGGCATCTGAATATCCATCAACACTGCATCGAAATCCCGCGCTGCCACTGCTGCCACTGCTTCCGCGCCGTTGCTCACTGTCTCAACCTGTAACTCGGCTTTGGCTAACAGCTCTTGCGCCACTTGTTGATTGATTAGATTATCCTCGACCAGCAAGATACGGGCGTGACGAATGCGGCGGAGGGCAGTGGCTGTTTCGTCCGCATCGAGTGCTTTGCCGTACTGAATAGTTTTCTCGCTGGGCAAGGTGAGTTCCAGCGAAAAAGCAAAGACGCTGCCCACTCCAACCTCGCTTTCTACAGACAAGTCCCCACCCATCAGGCTGACGAGCTGTTTGCAGATAGTCAGGCCAAGGCCCGTGCCGCCGTATTTTCTCGCAGTAGAGCTGTCTGCTTGGGTAAAGGACTCGAAAAGCAGGGGAATCTTTGCTGCGGGGATGCCGATGCCGGTGTCAGCCACAGCAAAGCGGACAGAGACCTTTTCCCAACCTCGCTGCTGTACTGCCGCGCTGATCACAATTTCCCCGGATTCCGTAAATTTGATCGCATTGCCGATCAAATTATAGAGTACCTGATGCAGCCGCATAGAATCGCCAATCACCTGTTTCGGTAAATCATGCGCGAGCGAAAGCCTGAGACGAATATTTTTGCTGCTGCTGTCTTCATTGAACATGAGCATCAGCTTATCGAACAACTCTGGCAGCTTGAATGGCGACTTCTCAACCTTGAGCATTCCAGCTTCAATTTTGGAAAAATCAAGAATCTCGTTAATGATCTTCAATAGGCTTTTGGAAGATATCTGGATTTTTTCGACATAATCGCGCTGTTTGTCCGAAAGATGGGTATCTAAGGTCAGCTCGGCTAAGTTGATGATCCCGTTCATCGGCGTGCGGATTTCATGGCTCATATTGGCCAAGAATTCCGACTTAGCAGCTGTAGCTGCCTGCGCTTGGTCTATCGCTTTAGTCAGCTCTTGATTCGATTGCTCTAAACGTTGGCGGTAGGAGAAAAAAAGCTGGCGCACCTTGTGGGAAAAAAGCAAAGAAATACACAGTGCGCCAAGAAGAATGAAACAAAAAATCGCCACCGAGACATGGAGTTTTTCTTGAAGTAGTTTTTTATGCTCTTCTTTTTTGCGGTTGACCTGCGCATCAAGATCATCGTAGTCAAAGCTGGCCGCAATGATCCAATTCCATTTCGGATAGAGCTTGAAATAGGTCATGGTCGGCACTGGCTCGACATCCTCCGGCTTTCTTCTGATCTTATAATTGACAAAGACCTCGCCGTATTCCTTGAGGCCGTTCAACAGTTCCTCGCGGATTTTCTTGCCTTCTGGGGCTTGATCACCGCTGTTCAGCAAGAGGTTGAGGAGGTCGGAGCGATCTTCTGGACTGGCTAAGAGCACCGAGGCTCTTTTGCCTTCTCTGATGCTGGCTAAATCGAGCACAGTCATGTACTCATCGCCTGTTCGACCCGAATGCTGACGAATTGCGGCCTTGACCTGCTCTTTGGTATCGTGCTCGATTTCCGCTAAATAATCACCAGCACCTATGTACCAAGCAAAAGGAGGAAAAGGAGCAATATAGGCAATGGCCTGCGCTGGTCGGATGGACTCGCCTTCCTGCCGATCCCAGAAATATTCATAAAAGTCGCCACCTTTGCGGGCCGTTTCGGCCATGCCATTGAACACTTGGAGTTTGTTCTCGTTGGCATTATCATAAACGCTGCTGCCTTCTATTGAAGGGTCTGTCGGCCAGAGTTGAGTGATGCCGTTGTTCAAAGAGCGGATGAAGAACCTGCTGCGACCACTGTTAAAGCTGAAGGGACGTACCGCCTCAACCACCAGTCGCTCTAACTCCTTGGTTTCCATTTTGCCCTTGTTCTGTTCATAGACATGCAGGGCCATCTCATTGATCTGAAGCACTTGGCTTTTCAAGCTACTCTGAAGCCGATTCAGTGCCATTTTGTGGCGCACATCTATGCTCTGTATGAATTCCTGCACCGACTGACTTACATTGTCTTTTTTTTCTCTAAGAGACTTTTGCTCCAGCTGGGCCAGCTCGATTTTGAGGCTGATCTTAGAATCCCAGTAGGTATGCGCCACGATGCCTAACCACATCAATAGCCCGACTAAGCTGGAGTTAAGAATGATCAGCCTACCGATGTGTTCTTCGCTGAATATTTTCATGGTAAGGTTGCCAGAGAATGATTATTGGTGTTGCGGAATCACAATTTAGCCTGACAGCCCAGCGGAAGACAAGAACTATCCCAGACCGCCCGCTGTTTTCAGCGTTCCCCTTTTTCTATTATCCTGCGCAGCGTATGAATGAACAACAGCTTTCTGCACTGCTCATGCAGGTGCGAGACGCAGCCTCAGCATAGAGCGAGCAACAGAACAGCTGCGCCGCTTACCAGTAGAAGTGCTGGATTCTGCTCGGCTTGATCATCACCGACTGCTGCGTACTGGATTGCCCGAAGCGGTGTTCGGCGAAAACAAAACGGTCATTCAGTTAGCGGAAATTCTGCCTGCCTTGCTCCGGCGACACGCTCCGGTGATCGCCACCCGAATTGACTCGATGAAAGCCGAGCAGGTCTGCGCGGTAGTCAAGGAGCTAACCTATCACCAGACCGCCCGACTGCTCACTGGCAATACACAGCATATTCCACGAGGCAGCGGCAGAGGCACGATAATAATTGTTACCGCAGGTACCTCAGATTTACCAGTAGCAGAAGAAGCTCGGCTTTGTCTCGAGTATTTCGGCCACGAAACGACGACAATTTATGATGCGGGCGTGGCAGGCTTACACCGCATCCTTGCACATTCTGAGCTGCTTCAGCGGGCCTCTGTGCTGATAGTAGCAGCAGGTATGGAGGGCGCGCTCCCTTCGGTGGTGGCAGGCATGACTCCTGCACCGGTGATCGCGGTACCAACTTCAGTCGGCTACGGCGCAGGCGCGGGCGGCTTTGCAGCTCTGCTGGGAATGCTCAACAGCTGCGCCCCTGGCTTGGCAGTGGTCAACATCGATAACGGTTTTGGCGCGGCTTGCATGGCCGCAGCGATTAACCGAAAAGAACTGCCCTGTCCGGCTCAATAAAAAGGCGAAAAAGCTGCTCTTGCCGTTGCAGGAACGCCCTGCCCGTCGTATATTCACTTGGTTTCATCAATCCCGCTGTTACACGGCACATAACCATTACTCGTCAAACCAAACAGGGAACACATCTATGAACAAGACTCTCAACCTGAAGATCGGGCTGCTTTTTTTTATGATCTTCTTTGCTGTCATGACCATTGTGCCGTCCTTTTACAAGGACACGCCTGATTGGTGGAAAAAGTATCTGGCACCTAAGGGACTCCAGCTCGGTTTGGACCTCCAAGGCGGGATGCACTTAGTGCTGCGCGCCGATATCGACAAAGCACTGAAAAATACCTTAGAGCTGGCCGCTGCTGATCTGAAAGACCGGCTGGCAGAAAAAAACATCTCTGCGGTCCAGATGGATTCGCCCAACCCAGAGCAGGTTATCTTGACGTTGCCCAACACTGGCGCGGTCGAGACAGTCAAGGGCGCGGTCAAAGAGGACTTTCCCAATTTAGAAATTAAGGTGGAGGCAGAAGCGGGTAGTTTTCCCCGCATCACCCTTAATTTGGCCAAGCAAGAAAGCGAGCGCATTCGCACGACTGCCGTGGCCCAATCGCTGGAAATCATCCGCAACCGGATTGATCAGTTCGGTGTGGCCGAACCGGTGATTGTCCGTCAGGGTGATAACGAAATCGTGGTGCAGTTGCCCGGCGTGAAAGACCCAGATCGGGCAATGGAATTGATCGGTCAGACTGCCCAGTTAGAGTTCAAAATGGTGGCTGATGATGCCGGTGTTGATGTTGGCAAGCTGATTGAGCAAGCCGTGACTGCCGGGCAGTGGCAAGAGGGCGGCAGTGTTCTCCAGCTCAACTTAGCTTTACAGGCCAGCTTACCTAAAGGCACAGAAATCGCCTTTGAACGCCGAGTCGATAACCAGACAAAAAAAGAATACAAGACTCCGATTTTGCTGGAAAGTAGGGTGATGATGACCGGAGAAATGGTCAGAAACGCCCAGATGCGGATTGGTGGTACGTTTAATGAACCCTACGTCAGTCTTGATCTCACGGGCCGAGGTGGTAAGGTTTTCGGTGAAATTACTGAAAAAAATGTCAACAAGCGTTTTGCGATTGTGCTGGATGAGGTAGTGCGTTCCTCACCGGTGATCCGCGAGAAGATTCTTGGCGGCTCGGCCCAAATTTCCGGCAGTTTCACCACAGAAGAGGCCACCGACTTGGCCATCGTCCTTCGGGCAGGCGCGTTGCCTGCGCCGGTGCAGATCATTCAAAATATGACTGTTGGCGCGAGCCTCGGCCAAGACGCGATTGATCAGAGCGTCAATGCTGGTCTGTTTGGCGCAGTGCTGGTGCTGGTGTTCATCGCGATCTATTATCGACTCTCCGGCCTGATCGCTGATCTCAGTCTTGCGCTTAACATTCTCTTCTTGGTCGCTGGGTTGGCTATATTCGGCGCAACCCTGACCTTACCTGGTGTGGCAGGTATCATTCTCTCTATCGGCATGGGCGTGGATGCCAACGTTCTGATCTATGAGCGGATGCGAGAGGAGTTTGATTTGGGAAAATCCGTCCGCTCTGGCATTGAGGCTGGTTTTGACAACGCGTTCCTGTCCATTGTTGACTCCCAGCTCACCACGTTGATTACCTCTTTGGCCCTGTTTCTCTTTGGTACTGGCCCGATCAAGGGCTTTGCCGTCACCTTGTCACTGGGTGTAATTTTTAACTTGGTTGCCGCTCTGTTCTGCTCGCGGTTGATCTTTGATTGGCTGGCGACTGGGCGCAAAGTAAGCAAGCTGACCTTCATGCTCTTCATTAAAAAGCCCAAAATTGATTTTATGGGCATCAGAAAGATCGGCTTTGCGGTGTCTGGATTCTTCACCATTCTCGGCCTGATCGCCTTTGTGCAAATATTGCGTGGCGATGCGAATATCGGCGTTGACTTCACCGGCGGTTCCTTACTCCAGTACAAGGCGGATAAGCCTTTTGAGCTGGATCCGGTACGGACAGCCATGAAGAAAAGCGGCTTTGAGGCCGACCTCCAGCATGTCACCAGCGAGCATCGCCTGATCGTCAAGATCAAAAAGACCGAAGAGACAGTTGGCCATCTCAGTGATCAAGTCAGCGCGGCCTTGGCATCAGTACCGGGTAACAAATTTGCCTTAGAAAGCCAGTCGGAAATCGGTTCCTCCGTTTCCCAAACCCTGCGCAATCAAGCACTCTTTGCCACCGCCATCTCGTTAGTCGGCATCCTTTTATACCTTGGTGCTCGCTTTGACTTGAACTTTGCCGTGGCCGCTGCTGTGGCTTCCTTTCATGACGTGCTGGCTGTGCTGGGTGTGTTATGGCTGATAGATGTGGAAATCACCTTGCTCATCCTGACTGCTTTACTGACTTTGGCCGGTTATTCGCTCAACGACACCGTGGTCATCTTTGACCGCATCCGCGAGAATATCGCCAAGCACGGCGCAGAGAGCAACATGGCCGAGATCATCAATATCAGCACGAACGAGGTATTAGCCCGAACGCTGATCATCTCTTTAGCAACCTTTATGTCATTGACCGCGCTCTATTTCTTCGGTGGCGCAGTCATTCATGATTTCTCTCTGTCCTTGTTGCTTGGCATGATTGTGGGTACCTACTCGTCCATCTTTGTTGCCAGCCCACTCCTGACGCTGAAAAAGCGTAAAGCTGTGCATGAATGAGAGGAATAGTGGCAAAAACGCTGGTTGATTTATTCGCCGGGGCGGGCGGCTTGTCCTGTGGTTTAAAAATGGCAGGCTTCCGCCCGCTGCTGGCTTAACTTTTTAGAACTACGCTGCGTCGATCATGAATATCAACGGAACCCCTTGGCGGACTATCTGGTTAGAAGCGGATAATCGCACAGTCGGCATCATCGACCAGACCAAGTTGCCCCACCATTTTGAGATAGTCCGACTGGTCACTGCTGACGATGCTGCATTGGCCATTCGTGATATGCTGGTACGTGGTGCGCCGCTGATCGGCGCGGCAGCGGCTTGGGGCCTTTTTCTTGGCTTACTGGCGGATAGCTCTGATGCAGCACTGGAAGCGGCTTGCGCCAAGCTGATTCAGGCCAGACCAACAGCGGTGAATCTGCGTTGGGCCGTGGAGCGAATGAAGACTGCACTTGCCCCGCTGCCGTCACAAGAACGGCCTGATGCAGCCCGCAACGAGGCAGCGGCAATCTGCGAAGAGGACGTGCGTGTCAACGAGGCCATTGGGGAACATGGTCTGCGCCTGATTGAGGAGCAATATCGGCAGAAAGGCCGCCCGATCAATGTTCTCACCCACTGCAACGCGGGCTGGTTAGCAACCGTGGACTGGGGCACGGCCTTGGCTCCGATTTTTAAAGCGCAACAGGCTGGAATTCCGCTTCATGTCTGGGTGGATGAAACTCGGCCTCGCAATCAGGGTGCGCATCTCACGGCTTGGGAGCTGGCCGCAGCGGGCATCGACCATCACCTGATCGCTGACAATAGCGGCGGTCATCTCATGCGGCAGGGTCAAGTTGATCTCTGCATCGTCGGTACCGACCGCACCGCAGCCAATGGCGATGTCTGCAATAAAATCGGCACCTATTTGAAAGCTCTGGCCGCTGCGGACAATGGCGTTCCCTTCTACGTGGCCTTGCCTTCCTCCACCATTGATTGGACGCTGGACGACGGCATGGCGATCCCAATTGAGGAGCGGGACGAAGAAGAAGTGCTGTTTGTTTCCGGGCTGTCGGAAGACAGCCAAGTGCGGCGGGTGCGCATCGCTCCAGAGCAAACACGGGCAGCCAACCCGGCCTTTGACGTAACTCCAGCCCGCTTAGTCATCGGATTAATTACCGAGCGCGGTATTTGCTCGGCCAGCAAAGAGGGACTGAGGGGATTGTTCCCGTAGTCTTAGATTGTACCTTTTTGGCGACAGGAAGCCTCCGTAATCGCCATGATCCTGCTGCCTTTGATAAGGGGCTGTTATTTCGTTTCGATAATCACTGCTCACATCTGAGACGAATCTGCTCAAAGGTATTCCACCGCCAAACATGAAATGTGATTGCTGCTATCCAGTCACCACAAGATGACGAGATGATGTCATAGGTGTAATGCGACAACATGACATAATACGGGATTTGCTGGTGAAGAAAACAAAAACTGGGGGCGTTCGAGAGAGGAGGAAAGGATAGGGGCGAGAAATTCTTCGCCCCTGTTCAGAAGGTATTGCAGGTGGTCAGTTATTTGCCACCGCACTTTGACTGAGCCGCTGCGGAGACTATGGCATCCTTTTCCGCAGCGGTGATCAGCCCGGCGGCAAGGAAGCTCTCCGCGCTCTTGGCCACCGCAGACACATATTGCCCTTTGTTTCTCCAAGATGCCGTTGTCCCTTTGGGGCCTTGACATGGAACAAGCTGACTGATGGAGCAGCCAGTTGCGTCAACGACATCACCGGAAGCTGTTGAAGGGCAGTTGTCATTCGTATCAGCAACATTGTCCCCATCGTCATCGTCATCGCAGGCGTTGCCCAAGCCATCGTTGTCCAAATCAGCTTGGTCTGGATTATAAGCCAGTGGACAATTATCGGAAACATCCAATACGTTGTCTCTGTCGTCGTCATCGTCACAGACATCACCGGCACCGTCCTGATCATAGTCCGCTTGGTCGGCATTGGCAATTGATGGGCAGTTATCGGCATCATCAAAAATACCGTCTTTATCGCTGTCCGGGTTGCTGATTGCCCCGCACTGTAGCAGTGGATAACCGTTCATCGTCCACGTTTGATCAAAGTCCCAGCCGACATAGGTGCTTTGAGTTTTCATCTCCACTGTTGTCCGCCCACTGGAGCCGCAAGCATCGGTGGAAACTCCTGAAGTGGTCACATCCCAATAGGTGCTCGAACAGGTTCCATCCATCCGCATTCCGAGCACTCCTTTCATGTTGTAACCGCCCGTAACGCTGCCGGTCGCATAGGAGTTTTCGATGATCGGATTGCTTCCATCCGCATAATACCCATCCTGATATTGCAAGCCCACAAGACCGCCGAGTTCGTGAGAACCGCTGAAACCACTGACCGCGCCAGTGGCAAAGGTGTCCGAGATGGTGCCGCTGATATTTTCACCAGCCAAGCCGCCAACCCGGTAGAATCCTTTGACCGTGCCAGTGGCAAACGAACTGCTGATAGTGGCTCTTAGGGTGTTGGCCGCGCCGGTGATGTTTGTGCCGACCAGTCCGCCGACTCTGTAGTTGCCGATCACATTGACGCTGGAGCTTGAACATGATATCTGCCCAACATTGCGACCAATCAGTCCGCCGTAACATATCACGGAAGTGCTGCCGCTGTGGTCTCCGTAAAGTGAACCGGACGAGGAAGCGTTTGTGAGCGTGCTGTAGCGGTTGTCACCTCCGAGACCGCCAATGTATGAAAAACCAGTGACAATACCATCGCTGTGCACATCATCGGCGCGACCGTAGCTGAGTTGACCAAAGAGACTGCCTACCACAGTATGACCAGTGATGTCGAATCCCGCCATCGTGACGTGGGAGATGGTGGCCGCATCAGCAGGGCCGTTCGGCGATCCGGCGCAGCCGAAAACACCTACATAATCTTGCAAAGGACGATTGATGAGCACGTTGCTGATGGTAAAGCCTTTACCGTCGAATTTACCGGTGAAAGGTGTGCTGAGAGTTCCAAGCGGCATGAAGCCTTTGCCGTCGCCAAAATCAAAGCCTGCGCAGTCAATGTCGTTGGCAAGATAATAATTGCCGGAGAGATTGCTGTTGATGTTCTGAAGCTCGGCGCAGGAGTTTATTGCGGTGCCATTGGCAGAGGGCAAGTTGTAAACATACGCCGCACCTTTCTTGCTCTCCTTGTAGGGTGCGCCACTCAGAACGGTATTGCCATCCAAGGATACCATGCCGAATATATCACCGGCATTACCGTCGGCAGCAGTGAGCTTTGCCTGTTGGCTCCATGTGCCGTCCGTAGCCCGAATGAAAACGTAGGCCGAACCGGAATCAGTGCCTTTGTCGTCATCAGAGTTTGCCGCGATCAGGGCGGTATCACCGGACAAAGACACGCCGCTGCCGAACCTGTCACCAGCGGTCTCGTCCTCGGCAGTGAGTTTTGCCTGTTGCGTCCAGACCGTTCCTGAACGAACAAAGACGTAAGCCGCACCGGACAAATCACCTTTATCGTCATCGCCTGATGCCCCAATCAAAGCAGTGTCACCGGACAGCGACACAGAATAACCGAGATAGTCGGTAGCGGCTTCGTCGTCTGCCGTGAGCTTCGCCTGCTGGCTCCATGTCCCATTTGCCGCACGGACAAAAACATAAACTGAGCCGGACAAGTCGCCTTTGTCATCATCACCTACGGCTGCAATGAGGGCAGTGTCATTGTTCACCGAAACCCGATAGCCGAAATAGTCAGCATAAACACTGTCAGCGGCAGTTATCTTTGCCTGTAGCGTCCAAGTCGTTCCTGAGCGGACAAAGACGTAAGCCGACCCGGAAGCATTGTCGCCTTCGTTGTCATCGTAGGGTGATCCAATCAGGGCGGTGTCACCGTTCAAGGACAGGTTCCGACCAAAAAAGTCAGTATAGGCACCATCGTATGGAGTGAGCTTTGCCTGCTGACTCCACGTGCCGTCCGCTGCCCGGACAAAGACATAAGCCGCACCGGAACGGTAGGCTTTGTCATCATCCTGATCGGCAGAGATCAGGGCAGTATTGCCGTCCAAGGAGACGACAATACCGAATCGCTGATCAAGTTTGCCGTCATTGGCAGCGAGCTTTGCCTGCTGGCTCCACGTGCCGTCCGTTGCCCGGACAAAGACGTAAGCGGCACCTTTGCCATCATCTAAGGATGCTCCGATCAAGGCGGTGTCGCCGGACACTGACACAGACCAGCCGAATATGTCTTCAGCAGCACCGTCACTGGCCAGCAGCTTCTGCGCTGTGGCCGGGTCAATGTCCGCCTGCACCAAGCCGGTTTGCAGCCAAAACAGTCCCATCAGCAGGACTGCGCACATCCAAGACTTCCTCATGGTGTTTCCTCCTTTTTTAACGACTGGTTGTTTTAAAAAACAAGAAGCAGGGACAACCCCCTGCCTCTGTCGCATTCTCACGCCCCGCCGCCTGCCGAAGGCGTTTCCGTCGGCGCAGCCGGATGATAGTTGATCTCGCTGGCGCGGGTGCCGCCAGCCATTTCGTACTCATTGCTGTCCTTGCCGAACTTCACGCCCACCCCGGCCAGCATCCGGGTGGACAGAGCGCGTATCTGCTTCTCCGCCGCCTTGAACTCGTTGCCCGCCGCGTCAGCCTTGGCCAGACGGGCGTTGTAGGCATCAAGCAGATTCTGCGCCGCCGCAATTTCGGCATTGAAGGCGGCCAGCGTGAGATCATTGCCCAAATCCAAAGCCGGGTCAATTCCTCTGAGATTGGCGGCCCGCTCCTGCGCGTCAGTGATGTGCTTGGATGACTTGCGTTGAAATGCCATAAGATTCCCTCCTGAAAAAATGAGTTTTCCTTCCTTGAACACCTGCCTTGCAATCTATCAAACCTACTGACAGCCTTTTTCTGCTAAACAACAAAAGGCTGCTATCGAATAAGAACTCTTTGCTGCTCGACTGCAAAGAGTTACTGCTTAACAAGAGAAGACCATTGCCCGGCTACAGAAGATTCCTGTTTGACAACAACATCCTCCTGCAAAGCAAACAAAGGTTGTAGCTCGACAAAAAACTTCTGCGGGCAAACTGCAAAGGGACAGTGCCAAGGCTGAGGCAGGCTGCTGTCAAGCAGACAGAGTTTGCTATCTGGTGAAAAACTCCTGCGGACGAGCTGGAGGGGATTGGCATCAAGGATGGGACTGGGGCAGAACTGCTGGATCATGGCAATGTTTTCCTTTGTTATTCAGCAGGGCGGCATAAAAAGGTTCATACTGAACTGTTAGCATAAACTGTGCCGGTTTGGAAAAATTTTGCTGGACAAGCAATGCTGAAAGGTGATATGAGGCGCAACGCCTGCTGAATGCCGGAAAAAACGTTCTAATGACTTATGATAATTATTACTAATAAAAACATAGAATGGAAAAACGCTCTCTGCTAATGACAAAAAACGTCAGTGAGTGACAATATTTGTCACCGCAGCCAGCGGCGCAAGGATAAAGGGAAAGGCGTACTGCTGGATGCAAGGACAGGAAATATTCCGACCACCCTTGAGCGAAATTTTGACCGAGACTGTGCTGGACGACTGAACGGATCAGGGCGCGGATGCCGTTTCCTGATCCCGGCATTCCACTGTCTCGTCTTCCTCTTCACCAGTCAAAACCAAGGCCGCGCCGGAAACCAAGGCTTCAGCTGTTTTCCGACGGGCTGAGGCAAGCAGACGCTGCACTGTGCCGCGTGACACGCCCATCCGCTCGCCCGCCTGCTCCTGAAACAAGCCCTCCAAATCGCAGAGGCGGAGGGCCTCCAGCTCGTCCCGGAACAGGCTGATCTGCTGGAGATTGCGCATGGGAATGCCGTTCGGCTTGAAAATCTGGCCGACAAAGCGGCCCTCGCAGCAGCGCTGTTTTTTAGGGCGCGGCGACATGGCGATCTCAGTGGTGGCAGTTTCCGTCGCCCTTACAGGTCTGCTCAGGCTGCATCTGCGGGAACTTGCCTGCCAGCATCCCGCTGACCGCTTCCTCCACCTTGCTCAGAGCCGCTTGGTCGGCATAATACACAGCAATGCCCGCCTCGGCAAATGCCTGCATAGGCCGTGCGCCAAGCCCGCCCACCACAATTGCCCCAACACCCTTGTCCCGCAGTAGATTGACCGGAGCCACGCAGCCGCCTGCACCATGCTCCAAATTAGCCACAGTGTCAACCGCAGCGATTTTTCCTTCTTGAACAGTGATCAGGGTGAAAAGGTCGCAGTGGCCGAAATGACCGGAGATATTGGCCGTCAATCCGCCCGGATTGTTGGAAGGCACAGCAACCATAAGAGATGAAGTCATTTTGTACTCCTGCTGAAGTATTGTGATGTTGCGGCGGATTGCCGCAACTGAATGTTTTAAACATATGCACAATATGTAATCTGCCCAGCTTCCCCTGTCAATAAGGAATTGGGCTATCTTCAGGTAAAAATCCAGTGACAGCTGATAGACAAGCGCAGCAGAATAGTGTACTTTGCAAAATTTTATCCACTTTCAGGCAAAGGCGCGTCTGTCTTTGTCACATCCCAGAATAAGGGCAGAAACGGATATCGCTTTTTTCTGCCAAAATATCCATGCGCATACGACTTCTTTTTTTGCTACGGGCCAGCCTACCGCTGCTCTTATTTCTACTTTTGTTGACTTGGTCAGCAGCAGGGGCAGAGGATGAGGGCGTCCAGCCAGTCATCGCCGATATCACGCTTACCGCTTCCAGCGGCCAGTTACGGCTCTCTGCTGCGGTGAAAAATTGTTTTACCAAAGAGATGCTGGAAGGGGTGCATAACGCCATCCCGGTCACATTTCGCTTCAAGGTTAGCTTAGAGCGCAGCCGGAGCTACTGGTTTGATCAAGACCTTGAAGAGATGAGTGTCAATCACACTCTGAGTTATGATCCCCTTCGGCGAGAATATCAGATCGATTTTTCCGAGAAAGATCATCCGAAAACAACCCGTTCACTGGCAGAGGCAGAGCGAATGATGGCAGAGCTGAAACATATAGAAATCGCCCAGCTAAAAGAACTGAGTTCCGGCGCGTCGTATGTCCTCCATATCAAAGCCACGCTGGCCGAGAACACTCTGCCGCTGAGTATGCACTCCATCATTCCTTTCACGTCACTGTGGAACTTTGAAACCGACTGGCGAGTGATTGAGTTCAAATACTGACAAATTCCTCTGGTTTGATGCTGAGTCCTGAGCAGAAAAAACACAAACAGCGGTTAATTCGCTGGGTCATTGCTTTTTGCCTCCTGCTGATTCCCTTGCTCATTTGGATTCAGCGGCGACTGCTTTGGGGCGACCTGAATCTGCCGGTGTCCAGCACCGTGTTGATCTTTGCTTTGATCAACATCAATGGTCTGCTTTTGTTGTTGATGCTCTACCTGATTTTGCGCAATCTGGTTGAGCTAATTTTCGAGCGACGTAATGGCATTCTTGGTGCGCGGCTGCGAACCAAGTTAGTTGCCGCCTTTGTTTCTTTGTCAATTATCCCCACCGCTGTGCTGTTTTTTTTCGCTCTTGGCTCGGTATCTACCTCGATGGATTATTGGTTTAATACCAACGTCGAGGAATCCTTAGAATCTTCGCTCAAGCTGGCCCAAGACATGTTTCAGGAAACCGAAAACCGGGCAGCCAACATGGGCAGACAGATCGGGCTGCTAATGGAGAATGTTGATATCAGCTTAGAGGACAGCAACGGTCTTCAACAGCTCTTTAGTAGCACCATCGCCCTTGCGCCCACTGGCACACCAGATGCGCTGATGTTGATTGATCGAAAATTAGGCATCCGGGCTACAGCCAAAGGGGAGCGATTAGCTTCGGTCGCCCTACCAGACATGCCGAGCGAGGCTTTACGTCGAGCAGCACTCAGCGGCAGCCCGGAAATCATTACTCGGCAGGTGCGCAGCGGCGAGTTAGTTCAAGCCATCGTGATAGTGCGATTGAAAAATCAGCATCGGGCTTTCCTTGTCACCAGTCTGTTGATTCCGGCGGACAAATTAGCTTTAATGCAGTCGGTCTCGCAAGGTATTACCGGATACAAACAGCTGATTTTGCTCAAGGCACCAATCAAATTGAGCCTGATCATTATGCTGCTGATCGTCACCCTGCTCATCCTTTTCGGTGCAATCTGGTTCGGTTTTTACATTGCCCGCTCAATGACCGCCTCAATCAATAAGTTGGCCGAAGCCACGCAGCGGGTGGCAAGTGGCGAGCTGAATTTCACTATTGAGAAGGATTCGGATGACGAAATGGGCCTGTTGGTGGATTCCTTCAATTCGATGACCTCAGACCTGCTGGCCAGCAACTGCCAGTTAGCCGAGGCGCATCAGGCTTTGCAGCAGTCCAACCTGCTTTCCGAGCAACGCCGCCGCTATCTCGAAGCCATTCTCAGAAACGTGGCTGCGGGGGTTATTGCCATCAACGAGCAGCATCAGGTCACGATCATTAATCCTTTTGCCGAAAAGCTGCTTCGTTTAGACACTGCGCTTTTTCTTAATCATGATTTTCATGAGGTGCTGCCGCTGTCCCATGCGGCGGTATTGGAGCAATTTTTCAGCGATTTGCGCGAATCCGGCCAGCGTTCGATTGAGCGGCACCTTAGCTTAACCGTGCGTAAGGGGGAGACCTATTCCCTTTTGGTCAATATCACCCGCCTATTAGACGACAAAGAGCGTCCTATCGGTTATGTTATTGTTTTCGATAACCTGACTAAATTAGAACGAGCACAGCGATTAGCAGCTTGGCAAGAGGTAGCGCGACGGATCGCTCATGAAATCAAAAACCCGCTCACGCCAATTCAGCTTTCGGCCCAGCGGCTGCGCAAACGCTATTTAGAAAGCATTAGCAAAGACCGAGAAATTTTTGACCAATGTACAGCCACGATCATTAATCAGGTCGATGAAATCAAACGCTTGGTGACAGAGTTCTCTGAGTTTGCTCGGATGCCGCAGATTAAGAAACAGCAGGCAGATATTGCTGCTCTTGCCTCCGACACCTTGGTGCTGTATCGTGAGGGCTGCAAGCATATCATTTTTCATTTAGAACAGAACAATATCCAGCCGTTCTCGTTTGATTCAGTGCAAATCCGGCGAGTGCTGATCAATCTGTTAGATAATGCGGTCAGCGTGCTGGGCGAGGGCGGAGCAATCAGCATCACCCTCGGCCTGAATCAGGAACAGCAAACGGTGAGCCTTACGGTCAGCGATAACGGCCCTGGCATCCCGGAGCCGGTCAAGGCGCGGCTTTTTGAACCCTATTTTTCTACCCGCAAATCCGGCACTGGCCTTGGGTTAGCCATTGCCAACACCATCGTTGCCGAGCACAACGGCTCCATTCGGGTGCAGGACAATTTGCCCACCGGCACCGCAGTTGTAGTGGAGCTGCCTTTTTTGCCTGAGGAAACAAAATAATGTCCGCAGCCATCCTGATTATTGATGATGAAAGCGCGATCCGAGAAGCCTTGGCAGGCATCTTGGAGGACGAGGGTTTCCAGTCTTTAGCCGCAGCCTCTGCTGAAGAGGGGCTGGCTCTGCTATCACGGCAAGATATTCACCTTGTTCTTTTGGATATTTGGCTACCGGGCATGGACGGCATCGAGGCATTGAAACGAATTCGGCAGGAATACAGCGAAGTGCCGGTGATTATGATTTCCGGCCACGGCAGCATAGAAACCGCAGTGCAGACCACCCGCATCGGTGCCTTTGATTTCATCGAAAAACCGCTGTCTTATGACAAGGTGGTTTTAGCGGTCACGCAGGGCCTGCGCGTGGCCCGCTTGGAGCGCGAAAACCGTCTGCTCCGAGAAGCCGCTCCTGCGGGAGCAGCAATCATCGGTGAATCTCAACCCATTAGGCAATTGCGGCGGCAAATTGGACTGGTCGCTCCGACCGATGCTTCTGTGCTGATTCTTGGTGGGCATGGCACTGGCAAAGAATTAGCTGCTCAGGCAGTCCACCGCCAATCAGCGCGGGCCGTAAATCCTATGATTGCAGTCAACTGCGCTGCCATCCCGGAAGAATTGATTGAATCCGAGCTGTTCGGCTATGAAAAAGGTGCTTTTACTGGTGCGGATAAGGCCAAGAAAGGCAAGTTTGATCAAGCTGACAGCTCCACCCTTTTTCTTGATGAAATCGGTGATATGAGCCTGAAAAGCCAAGCGAAGGTGCTGCGGGTTCTTCAGGAAAAAAACTTCGAGCGGGTGGGCGGCGGCAGGATGGTGGAGGTCGATGTGCGCATTTGGCAGCCACGAACAAGGATTTGG
>JAGIXO010000100.1 GCA_026122915.1 Candidatus Electronema nielsenii
ATCCGCAGCCATTGTCGTTTCACGTATGATACGGTCAATGAGCTTATCTATCTGCGCGAACCAAAGGCGCGGACTGCGCACAAGGCCCATCTGCCGATGCTGGAAAAAGCTAAAGAGTTAGCCTCGTTGCTCGCGGAGCAACGGACGCAGCGCGGCTCGCTCGGCTTCAATATTCCAGAGGCAGATATCCGCCTTGTCGATGGTAAAATCGCCTCAGTCAGTAGACTGAAACGCAATCAGGCTCATCTCTTGGTTGAAGAGTTTATGCTGGCAGCTAACGAAGCGGTAGCAGAACATCTCGACCGGGCGGAAATACCGGTGCTATTCCGAGTGCATGAAAACCCCTCCCCTGAGAAGGTAAAAGATTTTGTTGAAACCGCTGCCTCAATGGGACTGGAGCTGCCCAAAAGCTCGATCAGCCCGGCTTGGTTTGCTGCTGTTTTAGCTCAAACTAAAAATACCCCAGCTGAATATGTGGTTAACAATTTGCTGCTTCGCACCATGCAGCGCGCCAGATATACGCCAGACAATCTCGGCCATTTCGGGTTGGCTGCCGAATATTATCTCCATTTTACCTCGCCTATCCGCCGTTATCCTGACTTAGTCGCCCACCGGGTTTTGCAGAACCTGCTTGCCAAACAAAAGGGTTCAACAAAAATTCTGCCAGACGGCGAAGAGTTAGAAGCCGCCGGAGCCTTCCTTTCTGGGCGAGAGCGCGTGGCCGTGGAGACCGAGCGGGACGTGCAGGCTCGGCTGGCCGCGCTCTTCCTCCGCGACCGAGTGACAGAGCAGTTTGACGCAGTGATCTCTGGGGTTACGGCTTTTGGCATGTTCGTCGAGCTGGTGGAATGCCTGATCAGCGGCGCAGTACCGGTCAAGGACATGGTCGATGACTGGTACCGCCACGACAGCACCGGCCATTGCTTGGTTGGTGAGCGCACCGGGCGCATCTATCGGCTTGGTGATTTGATCAAGGTACGACTGGTGCAAGTAGATATGTTGAGCCGCAAGCTGACCTTTGCCGTGGCCCAGTCGCCTTCGCCCGCTCGCGCCCGCAAAAAATGACCGAGCAGCGGGAGACCAACGGTGCTCTTGTGCCGTTAGCCGGAAATCTAAAAAACCTGCTGGAGCAGCCACATTGGGGCAACCAGCGGCATCTGCTTGCATTGACCCGTCATTGGCCAAAATTGGTGGGCGATGTCTTTGCCCACCAGAGCCTACCCGCCTATTTTCGCCGCGATGAGCTGTGGATTTATGTCCGCCATTCTCTCTGGATGCAGCAGATGCAATTGGCCAAGATGGAGATCATGGCCAAGATCAACACCTTCCTGCACCAGCAACAGCGGGTGAGTGATCTCCGCTGGACGCTCCAGCCCGTTGATCTTGCTGCTCCGCCCGCCGAACCATACGTGCCGCCACCAACCCAAGTTGATCCTTCTGCCGAACGTGAATTTCGGGCAATGGCCGAAACGATTGCTGATGTAGAGGCGAGGCAAGCACTACTCCGCTTTTGGCGACGGATGGAGACGTTGAAAAGAAAAATGTAGTGCTTGTGGCGTGGAAGATTCCAGCACAGGAAGCTGGTACAGGGTATAACGTGAGGATTGTTGCGGAAATGGGAGGAGTGCGTTTAATTTTAAATAAAACTGATCTATATCATCAAAAAAAAGAAATTTACAAATGAAAAATTTAGAGTTAATAGGAGTGAATCATCATCAGTTGTATTAATCATACTTTCTTTACCAGAAAAAGGAGTAAAAAATGATTGTGAAAAAATCGTTTTATCTGTTGCTTGTTGCTGCAAGTTTTTCGCTGGTCGGCAGCGTGGCGTTTGCTGCGCCCCCTGTTCCGCCTACATTCACGCAGAAGCTTGCTCTTAGTGAGAGTAAACTGAAAGCTATAGAGGGAAAGACGGCGATTATACTCAGCCGGAAAACCCTCACTGTGGCCGATGAAAACATCGAGAAGGAGCTGGAGGTATACGCGGAGCAAATACGAGCTGCCAGTGAAGAGGCGGAGAAGGCTGGTATCAATTTTAAACCCACAGCGCAAGCCCAAGCGTCCAAAATCGATAACCTGATAAAAAAATTTGAGGCTATCGAGAGCAAGGTGAAAATTGGGGAGATCACCTTGGATAAAGCCAGCCTGAAAAAGCTGCGTCCGGCGGAATTGAATGAGTTTAAGAAGTCCCTCGCGCCTCAAGGGCTTCAGAAACTGCAAAAATTGCATCCTGATATTTTTGGCGGAACCTCGATGAATCTCTTTGATGGCGAGCAGGTGGTTTGTGCGGTTGAGAAAACGGGGGATATGCTTATCGGCGGTATAGGCGACTTATTCTCTGTTCGTGATGCCAATGCCGCCCCTTGGTCTTATTGCTGGCAAAAATATGTTGCTTGCTGGAGGAATTGCAATCGCTACTGGTGGCCGACAAGGGGTTTGTGTAGATTAAGGTGCCTCTCTAATTATTTTAGATGCCTATAGTTAGCTGATGCCCCCTATAGCCTATAGCAGCAGAGAGTGCTGGCAAAAGTTTGTTACCTGCTGAAAGGATTGTGGCAATCGCTGGTAGATAAAACTTGCGTGAGAGCAAAGGTGATTGGCAGCATAAGCAGATATAGCAAGAACAAACAGGAGTCAGTAAAATGGAGGGATAGGTGAATTCTATCCCTCCATTTTATTTTCAACCATGCACCTCACCCCCAACATCCCCTCCGGCCCGCTCGCTGAAAAATGGGACTCCTGCCGCTTCAGCAGCAAGCACGGTAGGATGGGTAAGCGTCTTTATGCTTGCCCATCGATTATATCGGCTTCTGCGTGGAGTGTTCAGCTGCTGCAACAACTTCAGTCTCCAGTTGCAAACCTACTGGCCGCCTTGTGAAGGCAGGCGGCCAGCAGGTGTTCTTTGGGTGATGGCAAAGGCGGGGAAGTGAAGGGCAAACAGCCTGATTTCCCGTCTTCTGCCAGATAAACTTGCTTTGCAGATAAAAGTTGCATACATTGCATTGGAATGCACAATGCTTGGCAATCTCATCCCGCAGGAGAACTCTCATGGAATGGGCCGAAGTCCTCAGTAATCCCCTGCTCCAGAATCTGCCCTTCAAGATCGAGCTCAACCGCTTCGGTACCATCTTGATGAGTCCAGCCTCCAACCGGCACGGGCGCATTCAAGGCCGCATGGCCGCCAACCTGATCAACAAGCTGCCCGGCGGCGAGGTCATCACCGAGTGTTCGATTCAAACGTCAGAAGGCGTGAAGGTGGCGGATGTCGTCTGGGCTTCAGACGAGTTCATCCGTCAATTCGCCTACGCAACGCCGTATCCCAAAGCACCGGAACTTTGCATCGAGATTGTTTCCCCTTCCAACGCCAAAGCGGAGATCAGCGGCAAGGTTGACCTCTATTTGGCAAAAGGGGCGCAGGAAGTCTGGGTGATCTCTGAGGACGGCACAACTGCCGTTTACAGTCACACCGGCAAGATTGGCAGAAGCACCATCGCGCCCGGCGCAGAGCTGGTGTAAGCAAAAGGTAGGTAGTTTGGAGATGAGCAGCGACTGCTCACCCCCAAACCGTGCAGATTTGGTTATGCAGCCGGAGCGACACACACCGCGCAGGCCTTATACTCCGGGGTCATGGCGATTTCATCCACTCCCGGACTGGTGAGGATGTTAGTCAGCGGCTCCTCGTGATGAAAGGCCATGAAGACTGAGCCGGGCCGACTGCGCTCCGTGACGCTGGCAGTCAGCTCAATACTGCCGCGCCGGGACTTGATCTGCACCCGTTGCCCATCGCTGATACCCAGCCGGGCCGCATCGTCCGGGTGGATTTCCACCAGCTCCTCAGGTACGAGGGCCAGCAGGCCAGCGCAGCGGCGAGTCATCGAACCGTTGTTGTAGTGCTCGCGCCGCCTGCCGGTGACGAGGATGAGCGGATACTCGGCATCCGGCTTCTCTAACGTTTCCGCATTGCCTAAGACCGAGAAGTAGCCCTTACCCCGTGTAAAGCTCTCGCGGTGGAGAATCGGGGTGCCTAGATGATCAGCGGTTGGGCAGGGCCAGATCAGGCCGTTACCCTCCTCTAACCGCGCATAACTCACTCCGCCCATGAAGGGCGAACAGGCGGCAATCTCGGCCATCACCGCCGCCGCATCAGCATAGGCCATGTTATGCCCCATTGCCTGCGCCAGCTCACAGACGAGCTGCCAGTCAGTGCGGGCCTCGCCCGGCGGCTCTACGGCCTTGCGGATACGTCGAATGCGCCGCTCGGCATTGGTGAAGGTGCCGTCTTTCTCGTAGAAACAGGCGGCTGGGAAGACCACATGCGCCTTCTCAGCGGTCTTGGTCAGGAAGATGTCTTGCACGACCACCATATCCATCTGGGCAAAGGCAGCGCAGACGTTGTTGACATCACCCTGTGTATGCACCGGGTCATAGCCAATGCAGTACAGCCCCTTGAACGCGCCACTGCGGGCGGCCTCGTACATCTCCGGCTCGGTCATGCCTGCTGTCTCCGGCAGCACCGCGCCCCAAGCTGCTCCCATCCGTGCGCGGGCGGTGCTGTCAGCCACATCCTGATAGCCGGAATAAACATAGGGCAGCGCACCCATGTCGCAGGAGCCTTGCACGTTGTTCTGGCCGCGCAAAGGGCAGATGCCTGCGCTGGGCCTGCCTACGTTGCCAGAGGCCAAGGCGATGTTGGCAAGACCCATCACACCCTGAGTGCCGTTGCGGTGCTCGGTCATGCCAAGACCATAGAGAATCATCCCCTTCTTAGTGCTGCAATAGACTCGGGCCGCCTGCCGCACTAAGCTGGCGGGAACCCCGCTCTGGGCCTCCATCACCTCTGGCGAGTAGGCCGCCAGATGCTTGCGCACGGCCTCAAGGTTCTCGGTGCGACTGGCAATGAAGTCCTTGTCCTCCAAGCCTTCATCCAAAATGGCACTGAGCAAGGAGTTGAGCAGCAAGACGTTGGTGCCGGGAATGAGTTGCAGGTGAATATCCGCCCGTGCAGCCATTTCTGTCTTCCGGGGATCAATCACGATCAGCTTGGCCCCCTTGTGCAAAGCGCGGTTCACCTTCATGCCTGCCACCGGATGCGCTTCCGTGGTGTTGGAGCCGCTGATCAGCAGCACCTCTGCCCCTTCAATGTCAGCTAACGAGTTGGTGGCTGCACCGCTGCCAAGGGCGATGCGCAAGCCGCTCACGGATGGCGCATGGCAGACGCGGGCGCAGTTGTCCACCGAGTTGCTGCGGAACACCGTGCGGCAGAACTTCTGCGCCAAGTAGTTCACCTCGTTTTCGCAGCGCGAGGAGGAAAGCACGCCAAGCGCCTCCGGCCCGTTCTTCTCCAGAATGCGCTTGAAACCGGCGGCGGCAAACGCGAGAGCCTCCGGCCACGTCGCCTTACGGAACGGCTGGTCAAGGTTTTCGCGGATCAGCGGCGTGGTTAGGCGGTCGCGGTGGCGGTAGAAATCATAGCCAAAGCGACCTTTCACACAGAGATCACCGTTGTTAGGCAGGGCATTAGCATTGGCCTTGATATCTACGATCACCCCGTGTTTGCTGTGAATATCCACGCTGCAACCGGTGCCGCAGTAGGTGCAGACGCTTTCTACCTGCTCGGCTTCACTCGGCAGCAGCGGCAGCGCGAGCTGCTTCTTGGTTAAGGCACCAGTCGGGCAGGCATCCACGCAGGCCCCGCAGGAAACGCAGTTTTCCTTGATCTTCAGGCTGATGCTGTTGATGCCTCCGTCCTTGCCGCGCTCGCAGGAGAAGGCAAAGGCATCAAATTCGCAGACCCGCTCGCAACGCTGGCAGGCGGTGCAGCGGTTAGCGTCGATGGCGATGAAAAGATGGGAGTTGTCCGGCACCGCCTGCTGCTGCCGCGACCACAA
>JAGIXO010000101.1 GCA_026122915.1 Candidatus Electronema nielsenii
GACTGTAAAATGACCGGCTCAATCCTCATCCATTGCTTGTCTGTGAGTTCCATAACGCAATATTAACAAAATTTATGACATTAGATAAATTTATTTTGAGATAGCTTCTTGTCAAAGGGAGCCTACTGTTTCGATACGTTTTCTGATCCGTCTACAGAATTGAAGAAGAGGATTAGGCAGCGTAGTTTTCATATTCTTCCTCGGAGGAGTGACAACAAGAATTCCGTGACGATCCAACAAGAGAGAATGCCTGTATGCATCAATTAACCCTTTATCTGCTGGAGCTATGCCTTGAAATTCATATAGCAAGGAATCTATACTTTGAATATCGTGCGGACGGGCAGACAGCAATGGATAATGATGTAATCATTCCAAGTCGTGAGATGCGCAAACCTAACTTGAATCCGTAGTAGTGCATTTCTTTAGCGGGGCAGTATCCAAAATCATCCTTTGCCTGAAAACAACGGTCTCGTCTATCTCTGGTAAAGACACAAACAAGCAGTGGAAATGTATCAATTACATGAATATGATCATTGAGTTATCCAGATATCCTTGTTAAGCGTTGCTGAATGGCCGTTTTGATCTGCCATAAGTTTGCAGCTTGGCGGGCAAACAAAGACCGGTCAGCAAGTTTCGGGAAAAAATGCAGATAATGCGTGTGAAAGTATGCAAAAATGTCTTTGTCACATTCGAGTTGGAAATACTCGCCGCAAATTTCTATGGTGATGACTTCTTCATCTGTTAAGGCTGGCTCAAAGTCGCCGCGACGCAGCCGACATTGCTGCCTGATGACACCGTATTGCTCGACAAGCAGAAGCAGAAAAACAGCGATAATAAAACTGTCTCGATCCATTGGCGCACTTCTTGTGAATAGGGCTTAGATACCGCTATCCTACAGGATGCACCCAATGGATCGGACATCTTTTTTAAGAGTTGTACATTAGGTGAAATGATCATTTCCAAGCAGAATTGCTTTGCAAAACCGCTTTTTTTCTTATATCAATACTTTTTTCGGCTGCACAGCCTGCGCCGCCTTGGCGCGGGTTCAGGGTGCTGGCCCTGCGCAGTCTGTTTTCAGAACATCGAGATATTCTATCATGAGCAACCATTTGTTGGCGTTACAAGATTTTACCCCGGCCCAGCTCCAATCCTTCCTTGACCGGGCAGCAGCACTGAAAAAAGAGACTGCCTCCGGCCTCCGCCATCAGCAGCTTGCCGGCAAAAGCATCTGCATGTTGTTTGAAAAGCCCTCCACCCGCACAAGGGTGTCGTTTGAGGCAGCCATGTACGGATTAGGCGGCCAAGTGATCTTTCTTCAAGCAAAAGAGACCCAACTCGACCGAGGCGAACCGCTTAAAGATATGGCACGAGTGCTGTGTCGTTACGCCGATGCTTTGGTGGTGCGCACCTTTGGCCAGCAAGTGGTGGAAGAACTGGCCCGCTATTCGGAAGTGCCGGTGATCAACGCCCTTACTGATTTGCACCACCCCTGTCAAGTCCTCAGCGATCTGATGACCGTGATTGAGAAGAAAGGTGATCCCAAGAAGCTGAAGATTGTTTGGTTGGGTGACGGCAACAACATGGCTAATTCATGGATACAAGCTGCCGCCGTGCTGGGCTTTCCGCTGACTCTCGCGTGTCCTGAAGGCTATGAACCTGCTCCTGCTATTCTCCAAGCCGCCCGCACCATTGCCTCTCAGCCCATCACTGTGCTGCGTGATCCTGCCGAAGCCGTGCAAGGCGCGGATGTGATCAACATTGATGTCTGGACTTCAATGGGCAAAGAAAAGGAGAAGGAAAAGCGGTTAGCTGTCTTCCGCCCGTATCAGCTCAACGCCGAGCTGCTTGCACGTGCGGCCAACGATGCGGTTGTCCTCCACTGCCTGCCTGCGCATCGGGATGAGGAAATCACCGAAGAGGTGTTGGAAGGCCCTCAGAGCGTGGTCTTTGATCAGTCCGAGAACAAGATGCACATGCACAAGGCCATCTTAGAGGCGTTGATTCTCGGCACGGTTTAAGTCGCAGCGCACATGACCTCCGTTTTTCTTTACAAAGGTTTTCCATCATCCCGCATAAAGGATGGGAAACCTTTGCTTGATTCATCGTTCCTCTGAGTATCCAAACGGTGTCGAGCGGCAAAGAAGCTACACGGGGCCAAATCACTGTCCGCCGCGCACCAGACGGACCGCGTAGGGGTAGTCGCGGTCGTAGATGAGGGAATAGCCGTTGTAGAAATTGACATACCACGCGCCGATCGAGTAGCCAGCATACGGCGACCCGGACCAGAACTGAGTTGCCTCAGTATTCGGAAAAGCCTGCTGGTTGATCGTCGGTTGTTCAGACCCCTCGTTGCAGTGATGGCTATCTTTCTTTTTCCCCTTGCTGCAATAAACCAAGGTTTTCAGCTCATCAATGGTCGGCAGCCGCCAATAAGAATAGCCTGCGTATTCAACATCCTTAAAACGCTTCACCGCATCATCCCATTTATAATTTTCTAACTTGCCCTCTTCGCAGGTCACACCGGACAAACCTTCTGCACAGCGTTTCCACATCAAGCCGGTTTTCGTGTCGGTGATCGTGCCATCGCCATGATCAATATATTGCCCGATGGTTCTGCCTCTCTGCGGGCTGGCGTTCTGGCTCGGCTTCTCTGGCAGCGGTTCAGCTTTTTCTGACGAAGAAGGAACAGGCGGCAGCAGGGCAATCGGCTTAGGGATGCGAATCTTTCCAAGATCGGGAAGCTGCCTTGGTTTAACATGGATAGTATGCTGTTTAGGTGCTGGCTCGGCGGGAGGCTTCTGCGGGGCAACAGCAGGAGGCTCTGGTGTTACTTTTTCGTAAGGAGAGGCAACGGCAGGAAGTTCTGATCTTGCTTCTTCCGACGGAGAAGGAACTACCGGTGAGACAGGCATGAAATACCATGCGGCTCCAACGACCAGAACAGCGGCAATCTTCCACACAGGCAGAGCCAGGACAGGCGGCTTTTCTGGCACAAAGGAGGTCTTCAACCAGCTCTCGACAAAATCAGCCAAACTCATCCTGCCGTCCGCCAGCCGCTCAATCAGCAGGCTGCATTCCCTTTCTCTGGCTGTCATCTCCTGCGCAGACATGGAAGCGATCTTCAACAATTCACCAAGCAGCCTGTCCGAAAGATAACCTTGCGCCGCCAGCCCGCAGAGCTTCGCCCTCAACTCCTGCCGCCGTTTCTCCTTGGCATCTTTGCCGCTGCGGGAGAGAATCAAATCGCCGTTGCTCCGCAGATGCCATTCCAGCGGCTTCTGCGTTCCCTCCTGCCGGACTTTCTCGCAGACATAACTGTGCAGCTCGTTTATGTCTATCAAGCCGTCCTCGTTCTTGTCCGCCTCGCCGCTTCTGATGCCTGCAACAAGATGCTTGGTGAACAAACTGAGCTGATCTTCTGGCCTCTCAACGGCAACTTGAAAATCAGTGGAAGCCGTCATGATGAAGGTTCCTTCCGCATTCGACATCCGCTTCAGTTCTTCCTCAACGCCGCCGCCTTTAAAAGCCTTCTCAATCGCGCCGCTGTAGCAGCAATCTAAAATGAGAATCTTGCTTTTGGCAAAAGAATGATCGAAGAGCAGCTTGATCGTTGCCGCAGGAATGGACGTAGTGGCAAGCGCACTCAGTCTGGTGTTTGCTGTCGTAAGGCAGAGCTGATATGAACGATCCATCTGCTTGCCATGCCCAGAGAAATAAATGAGCACCAGATCATCCTTGCTCGCAGCGGCAAGGACAGTTTCCATTTTCTCCTGCACTTCATGACTGGGCGCGTTCTTGAGAACAAAGGTTTCGGTGAACTGCCCGAAGTCTGGCGAGCCGAGAATCTCGTTGAGCGCGTCAACGTCGTTCTCCGGGCAGCGCAGCGGAGCAAGCCCCGGCTCGTCCGGGTACTTGCTGCTGGCAATCAGGATTGCGTAGCGTTTGCCTGCCATTTCGTTAACTGTAGGGGCAAAAGATTTTTTGCCCCTACTCCGCCGGTGCTTCAAAAAGCTGCTTCACCGCCTGCATGGTTTGGGCAATCTGCTCCGGGCTGAGATGCTCCGCCTCAATCTTCAGCTCGCGGCCATCCGCTGTTTTAATCTCAAAGCGCAAGGTCGGCTTCCGATTGATGTATGATTTGAGCACTTGAAACAAAGCCACTACGGTACCGGAACTCAAAGCGGCGAGGAATATCGCGCCGATGGTGATTGGATCGCCTTTTGCGCCTGCGCAGCCGGGATATTCCGGCTGCTTCGCCGTCAACTCAGTTTCCTGCCTGATGCTCCGCAGCAGCTCGGCAGTCAATTCCTGAAGGTCTTCAGCCGCCATCCGGCTGTCATGCAAAGAAAGTGTCGCGTTCATGCTCGGCTCCTGTTGGGGATAAATTCAGACAGATTTACCCGCTGAAAATACCACTGAATCACGATAGTTCTCAAGGGATTTATGAAAAGCCGGGTGGGAGCGGATCTCGCCCAGCAGCAAAATCCTTGACAGAATTCCCCCTGCTGTCTAATCTGCACAGAGTCCGCAAGCTTGCTGTGTTTGCGGCGATCATCTGAAATTCTTGCATTTCCCATGCACCGCCGCTGCTGGCATGGTAAGATTGAGCATCTTGACTGACGGCATCGAAGCAGCCGAGACGCATTCCTATTCGGATTACTTTACAAAAACAAGATTATGAACGTGAACAAAATCGTGCTCGCCTATTCAGGCGGCTTGGACACCTCGGTTATTCTCAAATGGCTGGCAGAAGAGTACGGCTGCCCGATCATCGCCTATTCAGCGGACGTGGGCCAGCAGGAGGACTGGGACGCGGTGCGGAAAAAGGGCATGGCCACCGGCGCGGAGAAGGTGATCGTCTCCGACCTGCGCGAGGAGTTTGCCCGCGACTACATCTTTCCGGCTTTCCGCGCTAATGCCATTTATGAAGGCTCGTATCTGCTTGGCACCTCACTCGCCCGCCCGCTGATCGCCAAGGAGCAGGTAAGGATTGCCCAGCAGGAAGGCGCGGATGCGGTCAGTCACGGCGCGACCGGCAAGGGCAACGATCAGGTGCGCTTTGAGCTGACCTATCTGGCCCTCAATCCCAAGCTGAAGATCATTGCCCCGTGGCGGATTTGGACGCTGAACTCGCGCACCAAGCTGATGGAGTTCGCCGAAACACACGGCATTCCGGTGCCGACCACCAAGAAAAGCCCGTACAGCTCGGACGAGAACCTGCTGCACATCAGCTTTGAAGGCGGCATTCTCGAAGATCCGTGGAACGAGCCGGAAGAGTCCATGTTCAAGCTCTCGGTCTCGCCGGAAAACGCGCCTGACCGCCCGACCTATATCGAGCTGGACTTCGAGCAGGGCAATCCGGTGTCCATTGACGGCGAGCGGCTTTCTCCGGCAGCATTGCTGGCCAAGCTCAACAAGCTCGGCGGCGAGAACGGCATAGGCCGTCTTGACATGGTGGAAAACCGTTTTGTCGGCATCAAGTCTCGCGGCGTGTATGAGACCCCAGGCGGCACCATCTTGCGGGCCGCGCACCGCGATTTGGAAACCATCACCCTTGACCGCGAAGTGCTGCGCCTGCGTGACAGCCTTGTGCCGGAATACTCCAAGCTGATCTACAACGGCTTCTGGTTCTCTCCGGAGATGAAGCTGCTGCAAGGCGTGATGGATGAAAGCCAAGCCACAGTCAACGGCACGGTGCGGCTGAAGCTCTACAAGGGCAACTGCATTCCGGTCGGGCGCAAGTCCGTTAACTCGCTGTATTCGGAAGCCCACGCCACCTTTGAGGCGGATCAGGTCTACAATCAG
>JAGIXO010000102.1 GCA_026122915.1 Candidatus Electronema nielsenii
ATCAAGTTTAAAAGAGTTGCACATTAGGTAAGTTCCCTGTCTTTTTTGAAAAACAAGGCGGCGGTGACTTCAGGGATTGTACTCGCAACTGCGGAAACGATTCCTGCAACTGTTTGCCCGCCAAGCAGCAGACCAACCGCAGTAAGAACAACGAAAAAACCAAGACTGGAAAATACCAGCGTAAGTTTA
This sequence comes from Candidatus Electronema nielsenii, assembly GCA_026122915.1. Taxonomy (GTDB): domain Bacteria; phylum Desulfobacterota; class Desulfobulbia; order Desulfobulbales; family Desulfobulbaceae; genus Electronema; species Electronema nielsenii. The sequence goes on from JAGIXO010000102.1 coordinate 190, forward strand.
AAAAATTGATTTGATTCTTTTCTTGCTTGATCAATATTTCGTTCAAGCTGTTCAAGATTCATACGGACTGCGGCATTTATCCGTTCAAAAGCCTGATCTTCATACACAACTCTTTTGTTTGCACCTAAATGATGAGATATTACTGTATTGGAACCGGTTACGATTTGAATCGGATCGCGTTTTGCCTCTGTAATGCCAATATCATTTCCGCCAATATTTATAACAGAACCTCCAGAAACAGCATTTATTATATTTGATGTAGCTTGCCCTGTTCCCTCCCAGCCCGCCGCTATCTTAATAGCTCTATTTTTACGCGGCTGCTCTGAACCATCAGCTTGTTCCGGCTCAGATATTTCTCCCGTAGAGATTATTTTTTTCTCTATATTTTGTTGAGACATATTTATCACCTTAGTTTTAAACTAATATGCAAACACCTCTGAAAACCTTTGCTGAAACTCCTCCCGCAGCGGCACCATCACCTCGCGCATAGACGGCTCTGCCGCCTTAGAACAGCGCAGTTTGAAGATATGTCGCCACTGCTCCAAGTTGGCATAGACAATGATTTCCGTCTTACAAGAGTTGGGTAGTACGGTGCGAGCGGCCTGAGCCGTGGAGGTCTCCAGCAGGCGCAGATAACGCCGCTCCGTCTCCTCCATAGCCTGCTGCCAGACGGTGTATTCTTCGCTGCCTTCTTCCCAGAACATTGGCTTGATAAAGGTCACTTCGCTGCCGAACTTGTCATCGCTGTAGCGGCAATAACGTTGTGATTCTTGGAGAAATGATGCGGCCCTGTGACGAACAATTTCATGCGTCACGGCCCGATTGACGATAAATTTCACCGCAATGTGCCGATGTTTGACCAGCTTGTCTGCAGGTAGCTGATCGATATCCTCCAGCGGCACTTTGCGGGCCGTGATTGACGGAACAGCGGCAAGCCCGCCTTCTGGCAAAATAGTGCTGAAAAAATACGAATGGCGTTCATTTAGACAAGCGCAAACCGCCCGAACAATGGTGCAAGCCGGGTGAAACATCAACATTTCCCGAAAAGCTCGGATACTGCCAGTGATGAGCAGGCGATTTCCTTCCCGGCTGATGTGCAAATATTTTGGCTGGCAGAGAAAAAGCTCTGCCGCCGCGTTTTCATCCGCGCAGACCTCCAGCGTCACCACGCCCATTTCTAACACCGAGTTGTGGCCGTGTTCTGCCATCTTGGCAACAAAAGGCAAGGCTGATTCTTGACTGATTCTGTCCTCGCTCTTGTAACAAATGCGCCCGCAGTATTCGATGCGGACAGCGAGGCTTTGCTGGTCAAGATGATCAAGAATTTCGTAATATGGTGAGATAATTTTCATGATTGCCCACCTGCTTCAGGAAGAAAAACACGGCGTAATCGGTAGAAATAATCAACACCCGACCACAACGTCAGCACCAAGGCGATATAAACAAGAACCATGCCGATTTGATGAAGAAAAGGAATCGGCAGCACACCGAGCGGGAAAATCAGGACACCGAGGCCGACATATTGGGTGATGGATTTGAGCTTACCCAAGCCGCTGGCGGCGACAACGATACCGGCGGATGAAGCAATGCCCCGCAACCCTGTCACCAGTAGCTCGCGAGAGAGAATCAGCAGAGCGATCCAAGCGGGCAGTCGATTCAGAGGAATGAGCATGATCAGGGCCGTAGCAACGAGGAGTTTGTCCGCTAACGGGTCGATCAGCTTACCTAAATTGCTGACCGCGCCGTAGCGACGGGCCACGTAGCCGTCGAGCAGATCAGTGACAGCAGCGATTGTGAAGAGCAAGCAGCAGAACACCGCCAGAACTTTTGTCTGCTCAAGCATGAGCAGCACGGCCAGCAGGGCAGTGAGGATAAGGCGAGCGGCGGTGATTAGATTCGGCAGGTGTTTCATCGGGCGCGTGTTGTTTAAGGGGGATGGTCATGCCCGATAATGTACCGCGTTTTACGATGCGATGCTGTTTCTTTGTGCGGTGGGACAAATTTTTTGACGAACAAGAGAGATGAGAAGCTGCTTTGCTCGCGTAGAGGAAACTTTTGGTGTCTATCCTTGAGACAGTCTGCTAACAAGCTGACATCAAACGCAATCAACTCAAGCTGTTTTTTGCTCTTGACAGCTACGCGGTGTTAATGGAAAAATAATCATAACCGACAGATGATTAACTCATCCTTTTCAAGAATCTCTATTATGAAAATCACAATTCTTGTTTCTCTTGTTTCTCTTGTTGCTATGACAGTAACAACAGTTCTGTCAGGCATGAATTCAGCCGAAGCTGAAACCATTTCCGGGAAAGTTGCTGCTATTACGAAAGGCAGTAAATCTACAGCAGTTGAAATCTCTCCGCCTTCGTCCGGTACCTCACCATCCTATCGTTATTCTATTTCAACTACCTTTCAGGAAATTGCTGACATGCTTTTGCAGGCTATGGAAGCAAAGACATCTGTCACTATTGTCAGCTCAGGAAACTGCGCACCGGTGGGGAATTTGAGAGATTGTGGGAGCATAGTCTCAGTAGAAGCAGCGAAATTATAATTCCTGCGTTGAGACCGCTTTTGTCAACAACGTGGGTGTTTGAATCTCGCGGAGGTAGCAGTCTGATCAAGACTTACTGGGGGGAGGGAAGAGAGGGCGAAAAAAAGCCCTGTCAGCTGGAACAGCGACAGGGCCTGACAGCCTGAATCTAAAACCGGTTTTTCAGCCGGTTGTACTTGCGCAGCTTGCGCAGGGCTTCGGCAGACTTGCGGCGTTTTTTGATGCTCGGCTTCTCGTAAGCTTCGCGCCGTTTGAGTTCACGTTTGATGCCGTCAATCTGCAATTTCTTCTTCAGTTGGCGGATCGCGTACTCAAGGTCTCCTTTGACTTCAACCTCTATCATGAAAGAATCACATCCTTTTTACTAATGGCATGTCCCATCTGCGTATTCATCTTGAAGTGCATAAGCGGGATAATTTATGCCAAACGCCGGGACATGTCAACGCTTTTCTGAATTTTATCGACCAAAGAAGTGCAGGCGCGTAGCCAGCTTCACATCCAGTACATCCAAAGTTGAAAAGACGGGGAATATCTCCGAACCGGTTAACCGTGCTGCGGTTTGTTAACCTCTCTCCTCTTGACTGACAAGCAACCCTCAGCATTTCCTTGACAAAGCCTGCGCAGCTCTTTAGGATGGGCTGCATCAGGTTGTGAGCAGATAATCTCCGGCCTAAGCGGTTCGCAGGCGGCTCCTGCGCGGTCAGAAAAACTGATGGGTACCCTCCAGTTTTCCTCCCGTAGGGACACGACATGTCGTGTCCCTATCCCACAAACAACACAGATGCGCAGGCGATGGAACCCAGATATTTGCTTGAAAAGATACAGCAGACAGCGGCCAAAAAAGCCGTCAGGCTTGACCTCCGCCATAAAGACATAGCCAGCCTGCCGACGGAGATTGGCAAGCTGACCACGCTGAACCGGCTTGACCTCAGACAGAACCGGCTGAGTGCTCTGCCGTCTGAAATTGGGGAGCTGACAAATTTGACCCGCCTTGATCTTGGCGACAACTATCTGACAGCCCTGCCGCCGGAAATCTGCAAACTGACCAATCTGCAAGAGCTTGATCTTCACGAAAACCGACTGTCCGGCGTACCACTGGAAAGCTGCAAGCTCACGAGCCTGACTCGTCTTGACCTCAGCGGAAATCAGCTTTTTTCTCTGCCAAAAGAAATCAGCCAGTTAGTCAATTTGATGATGCTGCGCCTCGGCAGCTGTAGGCTCAAAGTACTGCCGTCAGGAATCGGCAGCCTGACCAATCTGCAACAGCTTGATCTTCAAGAAAATCGACTGTCCAGCCTGCCACGGGAGATCGGCCAGCTGATCAATCTGACCGCACTTCACCTCAGAGACAACAGACTCATTTGCCTGCCGCCAGAAATTGGCGGACTGATCAATCTGACCGAGCTTGACCTCATCAGCAACAAGCTCAGTTCCTTGACACCGCAAATCGGCAGCCTGACGCAACTGCGAGAGCTGCATCTCAGTTGCAACTATCTAACAGCATTGCCGCCGGAAATCGGGCTGCTGAACAAGCTGACCTGCCTTGACCTTGACAAAAATCGGCTGACAGAGCTGCCGAGAGAGATTGGGCGGCTGAACAAGCTGTCGCAGCTCAGTCTCAGAGACTCTGCCCTGACCGCCCTGCCGCCGGAAATCGGCCAGCTCGCGAACCTGACCAGTCTTAATCTTGGCGACAATCAGCTTGCAGTCCTCTGCCCGGAAATTGGCCGACTGATAAATCTGACCGAACTTGACCTCGGCGGCAACAATCTCACCTGCCTGCCCATAGAAATTGGCCAGTTGAGCAGCTTGACAAACCTTATGCTTTGGGGCAACCTGCTTGTCTCCCTGCCGAAGGAACTCTTCCAGCTCGTCAATCTGACAAAACTGCATCTCAGTGACAACCAGTTGACAGAACTGCCGCCGGAAATCGGCCAGCTGACCAAGTTGACCAAGCTGTCCCTTTGGGATAACCAGCTTGCTTCCCTGCCGCCAGAAATCGGCAGATTGATCAATCTGACCGAGCTTAACCTCAGCGGCAACAAGCTCACCAGCCTGCCGGAGGAACTTGCCCTGCTGACGAACCTGACTAATCTTCAGCTTGATGACAATCTGCTGAACCAAGTGCCACCAAACCTCAGAAAGGTGACAAACCAGGAGACTCTTTGAAGTTAAAAAACTTTTTCGAGTCCACGGCAGAAGCGCCGCCAACAGCCTCTTTGAGATAAAGCCAAGCATTTTGGGAGTCAGCGTCAACCTCAGCAAGGCATTTAAAAAAATCATCACCATCCAATGACGGAAATGAAGCCGGGCAAGAGCAAACACATCAGCAAGTTCTCTGACAACACACTGCTTAGTTGTTTGACAACTCCCCGGGCAGTTATCAGACAACTCCCTTGGGAGTTGCCACGCATCTTGCTTGGGAGTTCCCTGGCAACTAAGCAGTAAGTTGCATCGCATCTCACCAAGGACATTCAACCAGCAGGATGAGCATGGAACTTTCAATCAGTGATGACAAGACCAAGGAGCTTCTTACCGAAGTGATGATCGAGCTGCTCCGCACCAAGCGCGACTTAATCCGCGACATCCTCATGGAGGCTCTGGAAGAAGTCGGCTTGGCCAACGCCATTGCCGAAGGACGGACGAACGAGTTTGTCTCAGAGGAGGAAGTCTTCACACTTCTTGAACGGGCAGCAGAATGAACGTCCAGTTTGAGGTCAAGTTCACAAAAGACCTGAAGCAGATAAGTGACGGCAGGCTGCTGAAGGCGGTCAAAGAGCTTATTCTTGCCTGCAAAGAGGCGGAAAGCCTGACTGCGATCAGCCAAGTGAAAAAGCTGAAAGGATATGACACGTTCTACCGTGTCCGCATCGGCGACTACAGGATTGGGCTGGAGCTTGCCAAGGACGGGCTGATCTTTGTCCGCTGCCTGCATCGGAAAGAAATCTACAGATATAGT
>JAGIXO010000103.1 GCA_026122915.1 Candidatus Electronema nielsenii
TTATGTTCTGTTGAGGTACGGGCGTTTTTTATTGACAGGTTGTTCGTTGCAACGTTAAAGAAAGGTGCTGAATATTACATGATGCAGGCGAAAAGTCAAGCTGCTGAGATGGTGCCTGCCCTTTGCCGATGTATGAAGACAAGGGCAGGCCCCCGTGCCTGCCCTGTTTCGTCATCCTGCAACAAAGGGCGGCCACAGGGGGCCGCCCCTACGGGAATCATCCTCAAGGGTACCCTGCAACCAAACAGGAGGGTACCCTTGAGACACGTTAGTAGGTACCCTGCAACCAAACTACAGGGTACCTACCAGAATGCCTGATGGGTACCCTGCACTGTATCTGCGCACACCCTGATGCAGCTCATCCTAAAGAGCTACCTCGGTTTTGTCAAGGAAACGCTGAGGGTTGCTTTCACTTCCGAGGAAACACGACTCAGGCCACTGCGGAGACGAAACAGCATCAACACGATGAACTCTGCAACAAAACAATGCTCCGGCTCTCCTTCTGCCTTGCTCTCGGTCTTCCCTTGCGGTACATTTCTTTGCATGAATACACTGCTTGCAATCGACAATCTTACGCTCTCCTTCTGTGCAGATAAGGAAGCGGGCGGCGACACTGAGGTGCTGCATGGCATCAGCCTGAGCATCGAGCCGGGCAAGACCCATGCCTTGGTCGGCGAATCCGGCTCTGGTAAGTCTGTGGCCGCTTTATCCATCCTTCGCTTATTGGAAGACGTGAGTGCAGTTCGCACCGGTGGAAGCATTCTGTTTAAGGGACGCAACCTACTGCGCTTGGGCAAGAAGGACATCAGAGCGGTACGCGGCAATGAGATAGCCATGATCTTTCAGGAGCCGATGACCTCGCTCAATCCAGTGCTGACTATTGGTAGTCAGCTGGTAGAGCCGCTGGTGCTTCATCGGCAGATGTCGAAGGAAGAAGCAAGGCAGGAGGCTATCAGCCTGTTGGCACGCACTGGTATTCAGGAGCCAGAGAGCAGAATCAACGCGTATCCACACCAGCTTTCCGGTGGCCAACGCCAGCGGGTGATGATTGCGATGGCCTTAGCCTGTCATCCTCATCTGTTAATTGCCGACGAGCCGACGACTGCCTTGGATGTAACCCTCCAGGCTCAGATACTTGAGCTGATTCAGGATGTACAGCAGGAATTCAAGATGGCCGTGCTGCTCATCACCCACGACCTACCTTTGGTGCGGAAGGCAGCAGATACGGTGTCGATCATGCACAGGGGGAGGATTGTTGAGCAAGGCCCGGCAGAGGAGATTTTCAGTGCCCCCACGCAGGACTACACCCGTAAGCTGCTGGAGTCAGTGCCACAGGACAGCAAGACACCAGCTGTAGGTGGTAAAGCACTGATCAGCATAGAGAGGTTGAACTGTGTCTTTACGGTGAAGAAGTCGTGGCAGGGGGTGTTTAAGCGGAACAGCACGCTGCTGAAAGCGGTGGATGATATCAACCTCACTATCCACCAAGGCACTACGCTGGGTATCATCGGTGAGTCTGGTTCTGGCAAGAGTACACTTGCCCTTTGCTTGCTCGGCTTAACTGCCTTTCAAGGCACGATTCGCTATAGTCGCGATGACCGAGAAATACTGCTTTCTCAGCTCAGTAGCCGCCAGTTCCGACCTCTACGCCGCCACATGCAGATCGTCTTTCAAGACCCCTTTTCTTCGCTTTCGCCACGCCTCACGGTAGAGCAGATCATCGGTGAAGGCTTGCAAGTGCATGAGCCAAGTCTTAGTCGAAAGGAACGTTCGGCACTGGTTGAACAGGCACTCTTGGAAGTAGAGCTAACCCCGGAAATGGCGGGTCGCTTTCCGCATGAGTTCTCAGGTGGTCAGCGGCAGCGCATCGCCATTGCTCGCGCCTTAATCCTCAAGCCAGAGCTGCTGATCCTTGATGAACCCACCTCGGCCTTGGACGTGACTATTCAAGCACAGATTATTACGTTATTGCGGAGTTTACAGCGGAGGCACGGCCTGACGTATGTCTTCATCACCCACGACCTACGAGTGTTGCGGTCTTTAGCGGATGAATTGGCAGTCATGCGCCAAGGGAGAATCGTCGAACAAGGCCCGGCAGATCAGATTTTCACCCAACCCAAGCACGACTACACCCAGCAGTTGCTGCGGGCGGCGTTTTACAGCTGATTTCATCTAAAAAAGACAGCGTCTCTGCCCCTGTTCCACGCACCATTGCGTGGAGGAGGAGTCGGAACAGAGACGCTGAGAGGCGTGTTTTCGTAAATGGGTTGAAACAAGTGCCTCGACTCCTCCTCCACGCACTATTGCGTGGAGGAGGAGTCGAGGCAAAGACACTCTTGAAGACGGTATCGCTCTCTTAAAAGTCTTGAGTCAACTTCTGCTTTTTCTTGTTGTCATCTTCCTTTTTTCCTGCCGCCAGTAAACCAATAGCTACGATCAGAAACACGCCGAACAATGCTGTACCAATGAAGAGCCAGTCAGAACAGCATTCGTGGAGCATCTCCATATACGGCTCCTTGTCTTTGCTCCGTACCGCAAAAAAACGGGCGGAGATATATTCCGGGCGGTCTGTCGGAACCAAGGATAAGACCGCCCTTCAGTTTACGCCTATCTTAGAACATCGGTGTGACTGCCAATTGTCCAGAAGGCTGGCAGAAACCCGGTGAGGCAGCAAAATAATCAGCACCCATCTTGATGCAGTTCTCCATGATACCGGGATGCTCTTTACAGATAGAGCAATAGGAGGTGATGCAGGCAAAGACGTGAATTTTTGCTGTTTCACAGTTTATGCCGCGATTCTTAGCATCATTGATAATATTCTGCACGTACATCTCAATGCCTTCCTTCTTGTCGCAGCCGCAGTGCTGAATCGCGTCGCTCATTACCGGTGACGCAGTGTTTTGTTGTGCAAAGGCTGCTGAACCAGCAAGCAAGAATAAACCTGCTGCTGCGATTGTTACAAGAGTTCTGCCTGCTAACTTCATGGTGTTCGTTTTCATCATTCTCTCCCCTACGGGGGTTGTAGTTGGTCCCGCTCTATTCTGTTCTTCGGAAAACGGTCTCCTCAGACCGCGTTCTTCTCCTCTTATGCTTTCATGATAACAAGCCGCAGATGAACGTGAGATGAACAACACATGAACGGAGCATGAACAGAAGCGTTTTTTTTGCAAAAAAGAGTACAGAGGTTGGCAGAAAAACGATATTATTGCAGTGGATGAGGGGAGTTTGACAAAAAAAGGAGGAAGAAATGCGAAAAAAAGTCAAGTTGCTGTACTGCTGTTTCTTGCTGACTGCTGTCCCTGCCGGAGCATCAGCGGCCGGAGATGATGCGGCACAACTGAAACAGCTGGTTTCTACTCAAGAGAACACCTTGGGCAAAGCGCATCCTGAGCTGGCAGCGGCCTTGAGTAAGCTGGCAGCCTGCTATGTTGCGCAAGAACGGTATGCAGAAGCGGAACCGCTGTACTGGCGAGCTGTTGAGATTTACGACAAAGCAGCAGAAAAATATGCGACCGAACGAGCGGCAATCCTAAGTAGCTTGGCCGAACTGCATCATCTGCACGGAAAACAGGCCGAAGCGGAATCTTTGTACGAGCGCGTCCTGCGTATTCAAGAAAAAGCACTGCCTGAAAATCATCCCGATTTGGCCGTTACGATGGACAAATTAGCCCGACTCTATCAGAACCAGCGGCGTTATGTGGAAGCAGAGTCGCTGTATGCCCGCGCTATGGCGGTCAAAGAAAAAAACTTGGGCAAAGAGCATTCAGAGGTGGGAGCCGAGCTGGGTAAGTTGGCTGGACTACATTGGCAGATAGGTCAGCCTAAGGAAGCAGAATCTTTGCAGCTGCGTGATATGGCTATTGACGAAAAAACGCTGGGTAAAGATCATCCTCACCTTGCCAAGGATTTTGCCAAATTAGCCACATCCTATCAAACGCGAGGCCGCTGGACAGAAGCTGCATCAGCATATCAGAACGCGCTGACCATTCTCAAAGCAAAATTTCCGGCTGGACATCCAGATATAGAACCTCTTGAGGCGGAATACGATCAAGTGAAAAAACGCCTCATCGCTGAACAGACGGAGTAACCGTTTTTGCCTTCGCACCGACTCGATTTGCACCTCGTGTCGGTGCCGTTTCTTTCCCCGCTACTTCCCTTCTCCTTGATTCAGTCAGCTTTCTCCCTGTTAACAAAAATGGAAAAAATGCCGCTGAACACGAGCAGGGCAACGGATTTAGCTTGAAAAAAACACAGAGAATGGAGTATATATTCTGCTTGTCCTCAGCAGTCGAACAATTCGATTTCATTCAGCCGTCAGCTCCCCTTGCCGCCAGCCTGCGGGCGGGTGCTCCGGCTGCCAGATTATATATTTTTTCAAGGAATATTCATGAGCGCACAAATCATCAGCGGAACCGAAGTCGCCAAGGAAATCCGGGCGGAGCTGAAGGCGGAAGTCGCCGAGCTGGCCGCACAGCATAATGTCGTGCCGGGCTTGGTCACGATTCTTGTCGGCGAAGACCCTGCCTCGCAGTCTTATGTGGCAGCGAAGAATAAGACTGCCAAGGAGCTGGGCATACACTCCGAGCAGATCACGCTGCCCGCTGATACCAGCGAGGCCGCGCTACTGGCTCTGGTGGAGAGGTGCAACAGCGACCCGAAGATTCACGGCATCCTCGTGCAGCTACCTTTGCCCAAGCAGATCAACGAGGCCAAGGTGCTGAATGCCATCAGCGCGGACAAAGATGTGGACGGCTTCCATCCAGTCAACGTGGGCCGCATGGTGCTGGGCGAGAAATGCTTCCTGCCCTGCACCCCGCACGGGGTTTTGGAGCTGCTCCAGCGTAGCGGCGTGAAGACGGACGGGGCTGAGGTGGTGGTCGTGGGCCGCTCGAACATCGTGGGCAAGCCGGTCGCCAACCTGATGCTGCAAAAGCGGGCTGGCGGCAATGCCACCGTCACCCTCTGCCACACCCGTACCAAGGACATGAACTTCCACACCAAGCGGGCCGACATTCTCATTGTCGCCGCCGGTGTCGCCAATATGATCAAGGCCGATCAGGTCAAGGAAGGCGTGGTGGTGATTGATGTCGGGGTCAACCGTGTCGGCGTAACTGAGTCTGGCAAGGCCAAGCTCGCAGGCGACGTGGACTTTGATTCGGTGAAGGAGAAGGCCGCCGCGATTACGCCAGTGCCGGGCGGAGTCGGGCCGATGACCATCACCATGCTGATGAAGAACACCGTTCAGTCGGCGAAGCAGTTCGCTGGGCTGGCGTAACCCTTTTCACTTTGAAACATTCTTTCAGGAGACCGTGAGTTATGGCCAAGCCCAGCCGCATCGCCAGCAGCAACGAGATCACCGCCAGCTCCACCCGCGAGCTGCTCAGTCAGGATTTAGCCAAGCAAGTCCGCACTGCCTACACCCGCATTGAAGAGCGGGGCATGGCTGCCTGCCTCTTCGGTTCGCAGCGCACCTGCTGCAAGAACTGCAACATGGGGCCGTGCCAGATCATTGACGGCGTGGAATCTATGGTCGGCATTTGCGGGGCCACTGCCGACACTGTGGCGGCCCGCAACTTCGCCCGCATCGTCGCCGCAGGCACCGCTGCTCATATCGACCATGCCCGCGAGATGGTGCGC
>JAGIXO010000104.1 GCA_026122915.1 Candidatus Electronema nielsenii
TCAGCAAGGCCCGCGCCGGGCCATCAGGTGAGCGGCGGCCTTGCTCCCAATTCTTCAAAGTGGAAAGACTGACACCAATCATCAGCGCAAACTCTGCCTGCGATTTATGCAAATTGCTCCGAATCTCTTTGATGTCCGCCGGAGCAAATTCAAAGATTCTTTCTGCCTTCATCTCGCCGCGCCGGATTTGTCCAGCCTGCTTGATGCTTTCAACCAGATTGTCAAAATCATGCTCTTTCATGCCAGTTCCTCCGTGACAAGACGGCTCAATATCTTCAATTGATCAGCAGTCAAATCCTCTTGTTTGTTTTTTGCATACAGATACAGCATGTAAAAAGATTCTGCATTGCTGTCCCAAAAATAGATAACTCGCAGCCCGCCTCGTTTTCCACTCCCTTTCATCGCCCAGCGGATTTTGCGCAATCCGCCTGATCCTTGCATGACTGCTCCCTGCTCAGGCCGCAGCAGCAAAGCAATTTGCAAGGATTTATATTCGTCGTCGGCAAGCGATGCCTGCACTTGCTTGGTGAATATCGGCGTTTCAATGAATTTCATTTAATGGTACGTCAATGGCGCATAAGAGTCAACGCTCCCTTTCGCAATCCGCAGGGGCAGCTCGCGACTGCCCCTGGAGAAAACCTCACACATCCAGCTCCGAAACCTCCAGCGCATGATTCTGGATGAACTCGCGCCGTGGCTCGACCTTATCGCCCATCAGGGTGACAAACAGATCATCCGCAGCCTCGGCATCCTCAATCCTGACTTGCAGCAGGGTGCGGTTGGCCGGGTTCATGGTCGTTTCCCAGAGCTGCTCCGGGTTCATCTCGCCCAAACCTTTATACCGCTGCAAGTGACTGCCCCGGAAGGTCTCCTCGCGGACGACACGAATCAGCTCGCGCCAATTTTTAGCCGGAATTTCCTTCTCCTGACCAGAAGCGGCATTCTTGCAGAGGGTGAAACTGCTGCCGACATGCTCCCTGATTTCAGGATAGAGATCAAGGCCGAGCCGGTATTCGGGAATCAGGGGAATATGCGGGCCGATGACCGCGCGGGTGTGGGCCAAACCTTGAAAAGCCGCTTCCGCCTCAAAGCAGCTAGGCCGGGTCGCGCAAACGCGAATGCCGCTGGTGACGGCATTGATGCTGGATAGCTCTGCCAGCAGCCCATGCAGGAACGCCTCCTCCTTGAACTGGTCGGCGGAATGGACATCATTTTCAAGCAGGAAGAGGGTGAGCTGCTCCTGAATGTTCATCCGCTCCAAGAAAGTGCTGATGCGCTCGAACAAAGTCAGCTTCTTCAGCAAACTGACTAACTCTTGCCCGGCCAGCTCGCTGCCGTTTGCCAAGCGGACTTGCACAAACTGGGCCGCCTGATCGTAAAGGTGGTTGTTGAGCGCGTCCTCATCAAGGAAATACTGCTCCTTCTTGCCACGGCCTAAACGATACAGCGGCGGCTGGCCGATATAAACATACCCTTGCTCCACCAGCGGCAACATCTGGCGATAGAAGAAGGTGAGCAGCAGCGTGCGGATGTGCGCGCCGTCCACGTCCGCGTCGGTCATGATGATGATCTTGTGATAGCGCAGCTTGCTCGCGTCAAACTCCTCCCGTCCGATGCCGGTGCCCATTGCGGCGATCAATTGCTTGATCTCCTCGGAGTCGAGTATCTTGTCAAAACGGGCCTTCTCCACATTCATGATCTTGCCGCGCAACGGCAGGATGGCTTGAATGGAGCGGTCGCGGCCTTGCTTGGCACTGTTGTGAACAAACACGCCGCTGGCTAAAGCGAAGTTGTGCGTGTTCGGCACTTCGATGTCGTACACATCAATACGCTCCGGCAGCTTCTCGACTGAAACGACGCGGTGGTTGTAATTGCTGACCGCCTCCAGAGCGCGTTCAGCATTGTTGTCAAAATACCGCTGGCAGAAGGTGTCGAATCGAAGCAGCGATTTGTCCTTTGTGGCGATGCGATGCTGACGGTAGCCTTCCAAATCAACGGTTCCCGGCTGCACTTCGTGCCGCTTGAGCGTGGCCAGCGTCTTCCGGTAATAGGTTTTCTGCAATGCAGCTTGGCGGCGGGCGCGGAATTCCTCTGTCCATTGCTGCTGAGTTTTCTGGCTGCGCCAAGCCAGCAGCTCGGCATCGCTCCATTGCTCTTTCGCCTTTCGTGACTGCTCCGCACGGGCTTCCGGGTGCTCTTCAAAATAAGAACGCACCCGTTCAGCCTGCGCCAAGCAATTTTCCTCGTCCTGCCAGTAGATTTGCTGCGCCTTGTTCAACTGTGCGGCATTCTGCTGGCGGTAGGCTTCATTGCTACTGTAGAATTCGCGCCATTTACCTATCATGAATGCTTTGTATGCCGCATCGTCCCATTGCGCTTGAGCGCGTTCGGAAAGCTGCTGCCGCAACTGCATCATGCGCTGGCTCATCTTGGCACGGAATTCAGGACTCTGCCGGACTGCCTGACTCTTTTCGATCACATCAGGCCGCCGCAGGGTTCGGTCAGCGTGCTGCCGATGCAGGCGCAAATGCTCTTCCGCCGGAAGCCGCTGGATGTTGGAGGGATTGTTGTTGCGCTTGTTGAAGTCCAGATGATGGCGGTGATCGCCCGCCGCTGCCGAATACACGCCCACTTTCCGGTTGTAGCAGTCAGCCAGCATGTGGGTGAAAAGCCAGCGGTCGGAGCAGGACTCCCAAACCATCTCATAGCCGGAAATGGTAATGTTAGGCTCAGTCATATCCGAGAGCTTGCGGTACAGCGGCATCAGCGAGGTGCCCGCCTCTAACTGTTCCGCCGGACAATAGCTGCCGTCGCGGAGCAGGAAGCGATGATCTGGGGTGCAGATAATCTGCTCGCCGTTGTCGAGCGTTACCTGCACAACCTCCTGCTGCCGCTTAGTCAGGCGCGGATGCAGGATTTGCTCCAGACCAATCTTGCCGTCAGCTTGAATGGTGTAGCAGAAATGCTCCTTGCCCTGTTCCTGCTCGACAATCAGTTCCAAAAAGCTGAGGGCGCGGCCATCTGCCAAGGCAACACGGGTATCACCGGAAAAGCAGCCGCCAGCTGAATCGCCCTCCACGAGAAACAGCTCGCGCTCTGCCGGATTCTTAGACTGGCATTCAGCCAGCTTGCCTGCCATCAGCAGAGAGATGCCATCCTTCTTGCGCGACAAATCCCTCGCTTTCCGTGCCGCTTCTCTGGCCCGTGCCGCCTCGACCGCCTTGCTGAGTATCTGCCGCGCCACCTGCGGGTTGCGCTCCAAGTAATCACCAAGCTGCTCGGTGCAGATTGAGGCGACAATGCCCTTCACCTCGGAGTTGCCCAGCTTGGTCTTGGTCTGGCCTTCAAACTGCGGATTCGGCACCCGCACCGAAATGATCGCGGTCAGGCCCTCGCGCACATCGTCGCCCTCCATCTTCTCCTTCATGTGCTTGGGCACAATGTCGTCGGTGGCGTATTTGTTGATGCACTTGGTCAGCGCGGCGCGGAAGCCCGCCACATGCGAGCCGCCTTCGCGGGTGTTGATGTTGTTGACAAAAGAGGCCAGCCGCTCGGTGTAGCTGTCAACGTATTGCAGACAGACCTCGACCTGCACTTGCTCCTGCTCGCCTTCAAGAAAGATCGGTTGCGGATGAATCGGAGTGCGGTTGCGGTTGAGATGTTCGACGTACTCAACCACGCCGCCCTCGTAATGAAACAGGTCTTCGGCACCGCTGCCTTCGTCCTTCAGAGAAATATAAATGCCCCGGTTGAGGAAAGCCAGCTCACGCAGCCGGTTCAGGACAATCTCGTATTTAAAGGCAACGGTCTGGGTGAAAATCTCCGGGTCCGGCTTGAAGGTGATGGTGGTGCCGGTATGCTCGCTCGTGCCGACCACTTCCAGCTCGCTGGTCTTGGCACCGTAGGAGAAGGTCTGCCGATAGAGCTTGCCGTTGCGCCGCACGTCAGCGGTCACATGGGTAGAGAGGGCATTGACCACTGATACACCCACACCGTGCAGACCACCGGAGACCTTGTAGGAAGAATGATCGAACTTGCCGCCCGCGTGCAGGGTGGTCATGACCAATTCCAGCGCCGTCATGTTCTCAGTGGGATGCTTATCCACCGGAATACCGCGTCCGTTGTCCTCCACCGAGCAGGAGCCGTCTTCGAGGAGGATCACCCTGATCCGGTCACAGCAGCCGGCCAATGCCTCGTCGATGGAGTTATCAACCACCTCATAAATCAGGTGATGCAGCCCCTCTTCCGCAGTGTTGCCGATATACATGGACGGACGCTTGCGTACCGCCTCAAGCCCGTCAAGAACCTTGATCTGATCCGCCCCGTAGGACGAGTTTTCCTGTTCGCTCACTTGGTTGCCTTCTGAATGAAAAATTAATACGGAAAACGGCAGAGTTGCGATGCGACAGACAGCATCCTGCCGGAAGCGGCGTATTATACCATGCCTGAGCGAAAAATGGGCAAAAATCTCCTGATTACAAGGGATGCTTAGGATGAAATGCGAAAACCGCAGACCTCTAAATAGAGCGTGGGGATACAGAGACTTGCTTTTTCCGGTTTACTTCTCAAAGGTGGCATGGTAGGTATCATTCCTGAACTCCCTCAGATACTTCCACTTGCCTTTTATCAGCATGAAAACACTGCACCTCACCAGCCTTGGCTGTGCGAAAAACTTAGTTGATTCTGAAATGATGCTCGGCTCTTTGGAACTCAGTGGTTGGCAGGCTGTGGAATATCCAGCTGAGGCAGAATTACTCCTGATCAACACCTGCGGTTTCATCCGCCCAGCAGTGGAAGAGGCTGTCGATGAAATCCTTCATTTGGCTGAGTACAAGCAGACTGATCCGAGCAAAAAATTAGTCGTGACTGGCTGTCTCGTACAACGCTATGGCTCGGAGTTACACAAAGAATTGCCAGAAGTTGATCTCTGGGTCGGCATTGACGATGAGCAACGGATAGCTGAATTGATCAGTGCATTGCCGGGCTGTGCCGGGCTTGTACTTCAGCAGCCTTGTCGTTCTTTGGTCAGTAGCGCGATGCCGCGCCGTTTGTCCACGCCGCCGTTCCGCAGCTGGCTAAAAATCACTGAGGGTTGCAATAATCGCTGCACCTATTGCATGATTCCCTCCATTCGAGGCGATCTGCGCAGCAGGTCGGTTGCTGATTTGGTCATCGAGGCCCGCGCTTTGGCCCAAGGCGGGGTAAAAGAGCTGTCTCTCATTGCCCAAGACCTAACCGCCTATGGCACTGATTTAGACAGCAATCTTACCGCGTTGCTCCGGCAGCTATTGGCTGAAACCGACATTCCTTGGCTCCGCCTGCTTTATCTTTACCCCGCCTCTGTCAGCGATGAGCTGTTAGATTTGATGGCAGAACAGCCGCGTATTGTGCCGTATTTAGACATCCCTTTTCAACATGTCAGCAGCAATGTGCTGCAACGAATGAACCGACGCTACGGGCAACAGGATTTAGACCAGCTGATTGCCCGAATCAGGAAAAGGATTCCTCACTGCGCGCTGCGTACAACGATGATGGTTGGTTTTCCCGGCGAGACCGAACAAGATGTGGCCGAGCTGTTGAAATGTTTAGAAAGCTGGCAGTTAGATCATGTCGGCGTATT
>JAGIXO010000105.1 GCA_026122915.1 Candidatus Electronema nielsenii
TGCTCATTTGCCGTAAAGCCGGACTCCCGCAGCTTCCTGAACAAATTCTCCTGCTGCTGCTCCAGCATGGCCTTGACGCGCTCCTCGTCAAGGCCGTAGGTCACGGAAACATCGCCGCCAGCCTTGATGACCGGCGACTGACCGCCCGTTGACATCTGCATGTCGTTATCTCCTGCCGGAAAGTATATTTTCCCTGTCTTTTTATCCAAAAAATATATGAAAGAATAGGCCGCGCCTATTTCCAAATACATTTTTCCTATAAAAAGATAGTCGCCGACTATGAGAAAATAGAAAAAATATACCTTTTCACAGGCGGCGGCTGTTTTCTGATCATCCTCTACTGTTTCAGAACGCCTCCGTCCTTATTTGCCGATATGAATTTCCACATCTTTCCCGGCCTTCACCGCTGGACTGCGCCCGCCCTCTGTTTTCAGACAGTCCTGCGCGGCAATATCCTCCGGCCCGGCTTCTCCGGTGGCCGCTGTCGCCACGTTATCCTGCCTGAGAACCGCATTGCCATAGGTGATTTTCACTGTGCCGCCCGCCTTAACTGCCGGGCTTTCCGCGCCCTTTGTGCTGAGATGATCCGCTTCCTTTGCCGCAGGCTTCCAGTTCAACGCTGCACCTGCCGCAACCTGTAGCAGGCCGATGAAAGCAGGAATCGCAAGGGTTAGATCGTTTCTTTTGAGGACAACAACTGCGGCCATTGTCAGCAAAATCAGGAGAAAAAGCACTTTTCCTCCATCAGGAAGCTGCTGCTTTTTTCCAGCAAACCTATACACCGCTGCTGCGAGGAAAAATGCAAATCCAACGAATACCAGCGGGTGCTGAAGATACCCTGCTACTTTGTCAACATTCATCGCTGCTTCTCTCCTTTCGCTTCGTAGAGTTGTTCAACGCTGTGCAGATGCCGAAAAATATTCTGTCTCGGCATATTTCTGCTGAAAATCTGCTCTGTTTTGGTATAAACATGAAGCACAATCACTTTCTTGCTCATTGTAACCCACAGCACCTTTATGAATCAGCCTATTCAAGACGCAATCAAAAATCGGCGGAGCATCCGAGAATTTACCGAGCAGGCCGTGGAGCGAGGTTTGCTGGAGAAAATCATCAGCGCAGGTATCTGGGCACCGTCCGGGCTGAACAACCAACCGTGGCGGTTCGTGATCATCCGCGACAAGGAACTCCGCGCCCAGCTTGCCCAACTAACGCATTACGCCCATATTGTCGCCGCAGCTCCAGCCCTGATTGCCGTTTACCTTGATCAGGAAAAGATGTATGATCGGGTCAAAGATCATCAGGCCGCTGGTGCTTGCATTCAAAACATGCTGCTGACAGCGCATGAGCTTGGTCTTGGCGCGGTCTGGCTCGGCCAAATTCTTGCCAACAAGGATAAAGTAAACGAGGTACTACAGCTTGACAACCACTACGAGCTTGCGGCCCTGATCGCGTTGGGATATCCCAGCCACAGAAATCAGCAGTCCCAGCGGCAGCCGCTGGAAAAATTTATTTTACACGAATTTGGAGGAATCGCCCCATGAAAAAACACGCAGCAGCCCAGAACGCCTTGTTGTTTACCCTCACCGCAGCCGCTTTACTCCTTTCTTTGTCCGGCTGTGTCTTTCCGGGGAGTTCGATGTCCATGCGGAATGATTTCAGTGGGCTGCCACCTATTCAAGGTTTTGCCGACGACATCCAAGATATTATGATGCCTGCGGAGATGGAATGGGATCGCATCAAATCTATGGCCATCAAAACAGAATCCTTCCACGGCGGGGTTTGGCATTACACTGGCAAGGTGGAAACTATGTCCTTGAAAGATTACATGCTCAACGCTATGCAGGACACTAAATGGAAATTGGTTGGCGAAGCAGCTTCTTCTGACATCATGTTCGCCTTTGTTAAGCCACACAAGACCTGCATGATGATTATTTCTGAAGGAGATTTTGGCAGAACCAATCTGACCTTGTATGTAACCATCGATAAAACTGCCTCAGTTAAGCTCAATGCCTTTGGCGAACCAACAGGCGGGCCACAGCAGCAGGTGCAGCAACTTCAACAGCAAATCCAGCAGCAAGACTCGAACAATCTTGATTATTGAGCAAACGACTTTGTTGCGCGGAAAAAAAATACTCTTTGGCGTGAGCGGCTCCATTGCCGCTTTTAAGGCCGCAGGTTGGGTCTCTTCTTTAACCAAAGAAGAGGCGCAGGTGACGGTGGTCATGACTGCCGCTGCGACCCGTTTTGTCACTCCGCTGACCTTTGCCGCGCTGTCTGGGAATGAGGTGCAGAGCGACATGTTTGCTGGAGGCATGGCTCATATCGCCTTGCCCGCTGCTGTTGATGCGGTGTTAATCGCCCCGGCCACTGCCCAAACCATTGCCCGTTTAGCCTATGGTTTTGCGGATGATTTGCTCTCAGCTGCGGTGTTGGCCTGTTCATCGCCGGTACTGATTTGCCCAGCGATGAATTCAAAAATGCTGACTCATCCGGCGACGCAGCGCAATCTGGCCACGCTGCGCGAATTTGGCTATACCATTGTTGAGCCAGAAAACGGGCGATTAGCTTGCGGCGAAGAAGGCGCGGGTCGTTTGGCAGCATGGGACACAGTGCGCGAGGTCTTGCTTGGCCTGCTGGCGACTCAGGACATGGCCGGGCAACAGGTATTGATCACTGCTGGACCAACTCGTGAACCACTCGACCCAGCTCGCTTCCTGAGTAACCGCTCCAGCGGCAAAATGGGCTATGCTCTCGCCCGCACTGCAAAACGACGTGGGGCTGCTGTTACTCTGATATCCGGCCCAGTCGCCTTGGAGCCACCTCCTGGCGTTGCTGTGATCCACGTGGAAACCGCGTTAGAGATGGCCGAAGCGGTCAGTCGCTCTGCTGCCACTGCCTCAATTGTGGTTAAGGCAGCAGCCGTAGCGGATTTCCGGGCAGCAGCTTTTTCCGCTCATAAAATCAAGAAAACGGTAACTGAGCCGCTACTGGAACTGGCTGCTAACCCGGATATTCTTGCCTCGTTAGGCAGAAACCGGCGACCTGATCAGCTGCTCATTGGTTTTGCAGCGGAAAGCGACAGCCACGAGGCAGAAGGCAGGCGCAAACTGCTGGCCAAAAAAGCCGATCTGATCGTGGTCAATGACATTCTCGGCAAAAACACCGGCTTTGAGGCCGATACCAACCAAGTCACCTTGATCACGCTGGAAACGGCAGAAACTTTGGCGCTGCTGTCCAAGGAAGAAACCGCAGACCGGATATGGGACAAGGCAATTACTCTGTTGCACAGCAAAAGGATGAAGCATGGAACTGAGCAGGTCTGAACAAAAGCGTAGAATGAAGCAGTTAGAAGAGCTGACCGAAGAGCTATCAGCCCTTCCTCTTGGCCTGCTCGATCAACTGCCTGCGACTGAAGAGGTGCGGATGTTGCTGAAAGAAACCGCTGATCTCGGTCGAGACGGTGCCCGCAAACGACAGATTAAGCATATTACCAAGCTGCTGCGGGAAGAATCGAGTGAAGCACTTTACACGTTTCTGGCTGATCATAAGGGCACGGAGCTACGGAAAAAAAAGCAGCTGCACGAGCTTGAGTACATGCGTGATGCTTTGATTGAGGAGGCAATTGCTTCCCGGCGCAAGGCTCAAGAAAAGCAACAGGATTTCAACGAAGACTGGCCTTCCAAGGTAGTGAAAGACATTGCAGTTCAGCTGGAAGCTGTTGATAAAAGAGAACTTACCCGGCTGGCTTCTTTCTTTGCCATCAGCCGCAACCCTCGGCATAGTCGCGAGATATTCAGAATGCTGCTTGCTGCGCAGGAGCAGGGACGCAGGCAAGAGCTGGCCTTATCCACATGTTCTGTGGTGTATTGAATAATTTCAACATAAGCAAGAATGATTTTTCCAGAAAGAAGAAGAGAGATTACTCAAACAAAATTTCTTGTTATAGTATCTCTATTTTTTGTTGTTTTTTATAATGTTGCCTTTTTTCAGCATGTCGTTGGAGTGTATCCTGTTTCTCGGCAAAATATTGGCTTTTTGCTGTCTTTGGCCGTAGGGTTATCTGCTGTCATAATGCTCTTTATGACCATAATTTCTTCTATATATACTGTAAAACCTCTCGTTATCTTTTTTCTGCTGCTGTCATCGGTCACTGCATACTTTATCGATAATTTTGATATTGTTTTTGATCATACCATGATCAGGAATATTTTCACAACAGATCGAGATGAAGTTGCAGATTTAATCACCTTAAAGTTGGTATATTATCTTATTTTACTGGGGATACTCCCCAGCTTAGTTGTTTTCAAGGTCAAGATTGCTCAGATTTCTTTCAAAAAAAGTATCCTTTACAAGATACGAGACAGTGTTGTCTCCGCTCTTGTCGTTATTGGTCTTATTCTCTTCTTTAGTAAATTTTACACCTCATTTTTTAGAGAACACAAGCCGCTGCGTTATTACACAAATCCGACGTATTATATTTTTTCAACTGGAAAATATATAGGAGATATCCTCAGCACTGACGATTCAATTATACATCCTCTTGGTCTTGATGCTCAAGTTGTCAGGAAGAATGGTGAACTTAAAAAGTTAATCATTCTGGTTGTTGGGGAAGCCGTCAGAGCAGATCACTTTTCTTTGAACGGTTATCCGAGAGAAACCAATCCGCTGCTCAAACAAGAAGATATCATCAACTTCAGTAAAATGTATTCCTGTGGCACTTCAACAGCTTATTCTGTTCCTTGTATGTTTTCTGCTTTTTCTAAGGATGAATACAGCGAGAAGAAAGGAAAAACAAATGAGAATGTCTTAGATTTGCTGCGCCATACCGGTTCGATAGATATTTTATGGCGAGATAATAATTCGGATTCAAAAGGGGTGGCTGTGCGGGTGCCTTATCAAGACTATAAGCAGCCTGAGAATAATCCTCTTTGTTCAGACGGAGAATGCAGAGATGAGGGCATGTTAATCGGTCTTGATCAATATGTAGAGCAACATCAAGAACGAGATATCCTCATAGTTCTTCATCAAATGGGAAATCACGGACCAGCGTATTACAAACGATATCCCAAGGGATTTGAGAAATTCAAGCCGGTATGCACAACAAATCAAGTAGAAGAGTGTAGCAATGAAGAGATCATTAACAGCTATGACAACGCTCTCTTATATACGGATTATTTCTTATCTCAGGCGATTGCTTTTCTTAAACGATACGATCAATCTCGCACAGCTGCTTTGCTGTATTTCAGCGACCACGGCGAAAGTCTGGGCGAAAACAGTCTGTATCTTCACGGGCTGCCGTATAATATCGCCCCAGAAGCACAGACGCATATTGGCGCATTTGCGTGGTTCAATAGTAATATCAGCAAAAATATACCGCTGAAGATGAAAGAGATAAAAGATCAGCAGCATAGTCATGACAACCTCTTTCATACCTTAGTCGGCCTCTTTGAAGTCCAGACAAAAGAGTATAAAAAAGACCTCGACTTATCTACTAATAAGTAGCTTGTCGATATACAGGTCTGTTCAAGTTGCAACGTTGATACTTGCCATTCTACCTTGAGCTGATCCTCTTCAAAAAGCGATTCCCGTCAACGAATTGTCCGTTGCCAACAACA
>JAGIXO010000106.1 GCA_026122915.1 Candidatus Electronema nielsenii
GGGTTTGGTGAAGAGGCGCACGTCAAGGACAGCGGCCACGCCCCGGTCTCCGGCCCGGCGCATCAGGCGGCCCACGCCCTGCCGCAGGCTGAGAATCGCCCTTGGCACCTGAAATTCCGAAAACGGATTACCGCCCGTAGCCTTGATCCGTTCAATCCGAGCCAACAGCACCGGATCAGTGGGAACTTCAAAAGGCAGTTTGTCGATGATGACCATGCTCAGGGATTCTCCCGGCACATCGACCCCCTCCCAAAAGCTGGCCACCGCAAAGAGTACCGAGTCGGTTTCCTCGCTGAAACGGGTCAATAGCTGCTGGCGGGAAGCTGTACCTTGACGGAGCAACGGGTAGTTCAGCTCGTCACGCAGGCTGTGCCAAGCTAACTCCAAGGCTTGGAAAGAAGTAAACAGCACCAAGGCGCGCCCGCGTGAGCAGATGAGCAGATTTTTAATTTCCTGATGCAATTTTTCCCGGTAGCCAGGGCCGTTAGGTTCAGGAAAACTGCTGTCTGGCACATAGAGCAGGGTTCGCTTTTTGTAATCAAACGGCGAAGGAAAGGAAAGAGACGGGCTGTTTTCTGGAATACCAAGCGACGGCTGAAATAGCCAAAGCCTACGCCCGCGCTGAGGGTGGCCGAGGTAAAGACACAGTGCTGCACCTGAGCAAAAAGCACCTTTTGCAGGTCAGTAGCGACATCGATGGGTGTGGCAGTCAGGGTCAGGTTTTTCTCACTCCGCTCAAACCAGCGGACATGGCTGTTTTGCTCGGCAGTGGGCTGGGTCGTGATCTGGTCGAGGCAATCGCCCATGTCTTCGCAGCGGGGCAAGAATTGCTTCCACGGGCCGTCGGTTTCTTTTTCAGCAGTTAGCTCTAACTGGTCGGCCAAGAATTCCAAATCAGCACGAAGCGCGTCTTTGAGCGGAACAAGCACGGGTTGCGCTGCAAAAAGGTCAGGCAGCGAGAAGCGGCCTTTGGGTGGCGGGAAAAGGTTGAAGAAACGTTCGCCTATTCCTGCTAAATTTTCCACCGCAGTGAAAATTTTTTTATGCTTCCGCTTGCCGCCGCTCTCCCGCGCTGCTTTTTCGATATCAGCAATCAGGTCAACGAGCTGGTAGCGGGAAAAGGAGAAGCCGAAGAATTGGGCGGCAATGTCTTCCAAATGATGCGCTTCATCAAAGACAACGGTTTCATAACGAGGCAGCACTTCGCCATAACCGCTCCGGCGCACAGCCAAGTCGGAAAAAAGAAGATGGTGATTAACCACCAAAAGCTGGCAAGTGGCGGCTTCTCGGCGGACTTTGTTCAGATAACAGCGACTGTGATCAGGACAGTCCGAGCCGAGGCAGAAATGAGTCTGGCAGCAGATTTTTTGCCAGAGCGACGAGCTGCCAGAAAGACTGGGGAGTTCGGCCCGATCAGCAAAGGTAGTTTTTTTTAGCCAAGCACGAAGCTTGGTCGTTGTGATGTCCCCGCTTTCCTCGGCTGCGGCGAACAACTCCTGCTGGCCACCTGCTGTGAGCTGGTGCCAACGGTGCAGGCAGAGGTAGTTTTGGCGGCCTTTGACGCACATCGCCTTGAGATCAGGGGCAAGATGCTCGCGAATAAAAGGAATCTCGCGGCTAAGGATTTGATCCTGCAAATTGCGGGTATTCGTTGAGACCACTGCCTTGCGTCCGCTCAGAACAGTCGGAATCAGATACGCTAAGGTCTTACCGAGGCCGGTTTCTGCTTCCACAATCAGGCAGGCCGCAGGCGGGCCGTCTTGCCGCGCCAATAGCTTGGCAACTGCCTCAGCCATTTTTCGTTGACCAAGACGGGCCTCGTGTTCTGGTACGTGCCGGGATAAAATGCCTGCCGGGCCGAAAATTTCTTTCATCTGCTCCATAGTCTCTGATTATCTCCTCCGGGGCGCAGCATAGCGTTGACGTTTTTCAGTTGTCAACAACAAAGGCATAAAGTAGTAATGATTATTGAGGAGATTCATTTCTCTTCCTCTGCCGCAGAACCTTTACCCGTAAAACGGCCATGTGTGATCCAGCTCCCCATCCGCCTGCCGCGCTCCTGCATGAGGATGTCTATCTTGAGGACGGCGAAGTCGTCCTTGCGGTAGATGATTTCGTCCAGATAGCCGATATCATTCAGGCGTATCTTCAGCACCGCTGCCTCAAAACCATGACCGCTGGTTCGGTGGCCGAATTTCGGCAGATGCTGAAGCAGGTGCCAGTGGCTTTGGTGCTGTTAGATATTAATCTACCTGACGGCAACGGCGCGGATTTGATCCCAGAAATTAAGGCAGCTTATCCCGACACCGCTGTGATTATGCTCTCTGGCGTGACTGATCTCCAGACGGCACTCAAGTGCATCCGTCACGGCGCGGATGATTACCTGACCAAACCGGTACAGTTTGAACCGTTCTGGGAGACGGTGCGCAAGGTACTGGAGAAACGGCGGCTGAAAATCAACAACCGTCGTTACCAGAAGCAGATTGAGCAGGCTAATTTTCGCCTTCAATTGATGCACGAGCTGTCGGTAAAAATGAACACGGCCTACCTCAGCATGAACGCCTTGGATGAAATTCTGCGGGCTATTTTGGTAGGTATCACCGCCGAAGAAGGACTGGGCTTCAACCGAGCCTTTCTCGCTCTTTTCGATGACTCCGAGCAGATACTCGAAGGCCGGATGGCAATCGGGCCAGGCCGTCGAGAGGACGCGCTCCGCATCTGGCAGGAGATCAACAAGCAAGACCTCAGTTTTCACGATCTCATCGACTCTGTCCGTGGGCATGATTTTCATGAGGATAGCGAAGTGAACCGGATTGTCAGGGCATTGCGGATTGAGTCCGCCGACAAAGAGCATCTGCTCTTCCGGGCTGCCTCAGAACGCCGGACTATTAACGTTTGCAGCGGCCAATGCGACTGCCCGGTGCCGGTGGAGTTGATGGGTCTCTTAGAGGAGGACAGCTTTGTGGTGGTGCCGCTTTTCTCCCAGAATCATTCATTAGGTGTGATCATTGCCGATAATTTTGTCACTGGCAAGCAGATTGATGAAGAATTAGTTCATGCTTTGGAGAGCTTTGCCAGTCAAGCCAGTTTAGCAATTGAGCATTGGCGAATGTACATGCAGATGGAGCATAAAATTAATGAGTTAGAGACCATCACCGAGGAATTAGACAAGAACAAAGATATGTTAGTGGAGGCCGAGCGTTATGCTGCGGTTGGCCAAGTAGCGGCACAGTTAGCCCACAACATCCGCAATCCGGTCACGGCCATCGGTGGCACAGCCCGACTACTCAGTCGTAAGATCAGTGACCCGCAACAGCTCAATTTTCTCAGCATGATGATTAAAGAGGCAGTCAAAATTGAGCATACGCTTGAGGACTTGCTTAACTTTGTCGATAAAGAACAGCCTACGATAGAACAGGTGCTGCTCTATCCGTTGCTGATCAAATCGATGATGTTGTTTTACAGCACGATGCAGAAGCAGAAGATTGAATACGAGGTGATCATGATTGATCACCAGCTCCTCTGTCGGGCTGATCCAAAACAGATGAGACAGGTTTTTGTTCATCTGATCCGCAATGCAGTAGAGGCGATGGAGCAAGGCGGTAAGCTGATTATAGAAGCAGCGATAGAAGACGAACAGCTGCGCATCACAGTGCGGGACAGCGGTCTTGGTATTGCTGAAGCGGACATCCGCCGGGCAACTGATCCCTTCTACACCACCAAGATCGCAGGCACTGGCGTGGGTTTGGCTTTAGTGCAGCGGGTAATCAAAGATCACAACGGCTCAATGATTATTCGCAGACGGCCAAGCGGCGGCACGGAAGTTGCCCTTGTTCTGCCTGTGGACAAGCACGTTTGCAGTTGCTAAAACAGAGCGAACCTGATACAGAAGGGAAGCATTTTCATCCCTATAAACATATTCTTCATAAGGAACAGATCATGGCTCAGGAAATTATCCATCTTGCCGAACGGGTGCTACAAGTACCGCCTTCGCCGACGCTGGCAGTCAACGCCAAGGCCAAAGCACTCAAGGCAGCTGGTGAGGATATTTTGAATTTCAGCGTGGGTGAGCCGGATTTTGACACCCCGGAGCATGTACGCGAGGCCGGAAAAAAGGCGATTGATGACGGCCACACTCGTTACACGGCGGTACCCGGCATTCCAGAGCTGCGTGAGGCGGTCTGTATGCGCTTTAAGGAGGATCACGGCTGGGACTATCATCCTGATCAGATTCAGGTTTGCTGCGGCGGCAAGCAAGGGCTATATAACATCTTTCAGGCCATGCTCAACCCCGGCGACGAGGTGCTGATTCCGGCTCCGTACTGGGTTTCTTATCCGCCGATTGTCCAGCTCGCGGGTGGTATGCCGGTCGAGGTACCTTTGGATGAGGCAATGAATTTTGATCTCAATCCTAACACGTTAGCCGCTAAAGTAACCAGCAAGACTAAGGCTATTTTCCTCAACAGCCCGTCTAACCCGGCAGGCTCGATTTTCTCCGCCACTGCGCTGGAGGCCGTGGCAAAAATGGCCTTAGAACGCGGCTGGTTAGTAGTCACAGACGACATCTATGAGACCATTACCTATTTAGACGGCAAATTACCGCACATTTTGGATGTGGAGCCACGCCTGAAGGCACAAACTGTGGTGCTGAACGGAGTGTCGAAATCCTTTGCCATGACCGGCTGGCGGATCGGCTACTGCGCCGGGCCTACCCATTTGATCAAGGCGATGAACAAAATTCAGAGTCAATCAACTTCCAATCCCTGCACCCCGGCCCAGTACGCGGCCTTAGCTGCGTTGACCGGACCGCAGGATTTTCCCGGCATCATGAAGCAAGCTTTCTTGCCTCGGCGTGATTTCTTTGTTCAAGATTTAGAATCAATTAAAGGCGTGAGCTGCGTTAATCCGAGCGGGGCATTCTATGTCTTTCCGAATTTTTCTGCGTATTACGGCAAATCATTCAAGGGAAAGGTGATTAAAGATTCAGTGGCAATGGCCGATTATTTCTTAGATGAGGCCAAAGTTGCCTCAGTGCCAGGCGCAGCTTTTGGTGCAGATGCCTTTGTTCGTTTTTCGTTTGCCACCTCAATGGAGGTTATTCAAGAAGGAATGGCGCGGATTAAACAGGCGTTGACTGCTTTGGCTGGTTGATGCAAGAAGATTGATCTGCCGTGGGGACGGTTTTCGCACCGTCCCTTGTTTTTTATTAAATCTCCTGCATAACTCATTCGCTGAAATCAGTAGGGTCACGGCGCGTATTTTTCTGGCGCATTGAATAACGAGCGTAAATCCTTATCAAATATTATGCCGAATAAACCCAAACCACTCTTTGAATCTCCTCAGCAGGTAATCAGCGACATCGTCCTGCTCTGCATCGGCAGCAGCCTCTGCGCTACGGCTGTTAATGGTATTTTGATTCCAAATAATTTCGTCACCGGTGGTGTTACCGGCATTGCCTTGATCTTGCATAAAATACTTCCGGCGCTTGATGTCGGTATGATTTACCTGTTGCTGAATGTGCCGCTTTTTGCCTTAGCTTGGATGACCATTGGGCGGAGATTTTTCTTTTACAGTATCATCGGCACGATGACATTGACCTTTGCCCTGC
>JAGIXO010000107.1 GCA_026122915.1 Candidatus Electronema nielsenii
AACGGGATTACCGCAGTAGACAAAATTCTGGGCTGATCGCATCGACAGTCAAAATAGCGGAAACAGATTTACACATCCTGACTTCACAGGCAGTCAACGATCATGCTCTCCTTTCAGTGATTAAGGTGCGAGCAGAAATTGAAAAGTACATTCACCAGCATCCGCTTTTCTTAACCAGCTTAGTGCCTTTGCCGTTCGACAGCAGTGCGCCGGAGTCGGTGCAAGGAATGCTGGCAGCTGCGCTGCGGGTTGGAGTCGGGCCGATGGCAGCTGTGGCCGGAGTGATTGCCGAACACGTCGGACGGATGCTCCTTGCTCAAGGCATTAACGAGGTGATCGTGGAGAACGGTGGTGATCTTTTTATAGCTCGCAGCCAGCCGAGCGTCGTGGCTATTTACGCCGGAGAATCGCGCCTGAGCGGTAAATTAGGCATTAGTTTGCGGTCTGAGCAAATGCCTTGCGGTCTGTGTTGCTCCTCTGGCACGGTTGGTCATTCTCTCAGCTTTGGCGTTGCGGATGCCGCCGCTGTCCTCGCTCCCTCAGCCGCGTTAGCCGATGCAGCTGCCACCCGCCTCGGCAATGAGGTTGTTAGCAGAGACAGTAAAAGCGTCAACCGAGCTGTTGAATTGGCCAAAACTATCGAAGGTATCACCGGGGTAGTGATCATTGCAGGTGATCATCTTGGTGCATGGGGAGATATTGAGCTGGATCCGCTTGCATAATGGCACAATCAACATACACCAATAGTTTTACATTACCGCATGAACCCGACCGCCAAAATCGTAATCTTTGGTAGAGATATCGTAGTCCATATTACCTGCCTTCAGATTTAACTTTTTGCCGGTGATCTGCACTGCTTCCGGGCTAACTAATTTTTTAATGCCGTCGTAGTAATGCAGCAGCTCTGTATGCAGTGATTCCTGTTGTACCGGTTTGGTTAATACAACATCTTCAGTCAGAGTGAGATGCTGTGCGTCCATCTGGTATTTGCCTGTTTTGCTGGTGACAGTGAGAGGATCGTCATCTTTTTTGCTGTACACTGCATCTACCACCATCATATCAATCTCGCGGTCTGTTTTGCCAGTGCGAGCCTGTTTTGCCTTCACTGTCCAAGTCAGCTGGCCCTTAGTGCTGAAGGTGAGAACAACATCTTCCATGACAAAATCTTGCGATGCTTGCGTGTAAGCGTGCTCTGCTGCTGCATCATAGCCACCGCGAGGCTTGAGAAATTCTGCTGCCAAACTCTGCCAGAGCGGACTGCTAAGAATCAGACCGAGCGGAACCGCCCAGAGCAGATTGCGGAAGCTCCAGTTCATGGCCGTCCTTGACTGTAGCGGGTGAAAATGGCCGTTAGTAGCCCTTTGGCCTCCAAGATCAGCTCGCAAACCTCCCGTACTGCGCCGCTGCCACCGCTGCGTTCAGTGAGATAATCCGCCCGCTGCCGCACCTCGGCCACAGCATTGGCCGGAGCAAAGGCACAGCCAACCTTGGCCATTACCGGTAAATCGAGCCAATCGTCACCCATGTAGGCGGTTTGCTCTGGCAGGAGACCAGTTTGCGCCAAAATTTCGGCGTAGGCAGCGGCCTTGTCTGAGCAACCTGCGTAAATGTGCTTCAGCTTCAAATCCTTAGCTCGCTTATTTACCGCTTCTGAGCTACGGGCAGTGATCAGTCCAACCGCAATTCCTGCCTCCTGCAAAATACGCAGGCCAAAGCCGTCTTGGGTGTTGAAGCCTTTAATCTCCCCAGCTTCAGCGGTGTAAAAAACTGTGCCATCGGTCAGCACACCATCAACATCCAACAGCAGCAAATTAACTTTTTTTGCTTTGACTATCGTGGAGTTCCACGCTGTGCTGCGCACAATCGGTTGCTCACGCTCTGCTGCTCGTTCGTGCAAAGCTTGGGTTAGAGCGCAGTCGGAGTACCCTGCGCCGCACTGGTTATTCATTGGTGAACCTGCTCACTGCTTTACGGATTTCAAGCAGCTGTCGAAGTAGCGGCTCGACCTTATCCAAAGGAATGCTGTTTGGCCCGTCACAGAGAGCTTTGTCCGGGTCAGGATGCACTTCCATGAACAGACCGTCGATTCCTGCTGCCATTGCTGCTCTGGTCAACGTGGGAATGAACTTGCGTTGGCCACCAGAGCTGCCGCCCATGCCACCGGGCAGCTGCACCGAATGGGTCGCGTCAAAAATCACCGGACAGCCAAAGGAGCGCATCACCGGTAGGGAGCGCATATCAACTACCAAATTGTTGTAGCCAAAACAGGCCCCACGCTCGGTGAGTAAGATGCGTTCGCCGCCTGCTGCCCGCACTTTTTCCACCGCGTGTTTCATGTCCCAAGGCGAAAGAAATTGGCCTTTTTTCAGATTGACCACTCGGCCTGATTTGGCGGCTGCTACTAATAAATCAGTTTGTCGGCAGAGAAAGGCGGGAATTTGGATAATATCTAAACATTCCATCGCCAAATCAATTTGGTTAGTCTCATGGACATCGGAAACCACCGGCACACCAATCTCCTGCCGAATCCGGCAAAGCTGGCGCAGACCTTTTTTCAAGCCAGGGCCACGGAAGGAGTTGAGCGAGGTACGGTTGGCCTTATCAAAAGAAGCCTTGAAGACGTAAGCTATTTCTAATCGTTCACAAATTGCCTTCATTTCCCAAGCAATCTTCCAGCATAGATCGCTATCCTCCAGCGCACAGGGGCCAGCCATCAGCAGTAGCGGTTGACCAGGGCCGATCTGAATGGCTTTACCGCCCGGCAGAGCGGTCATCTCAATATTTTTCATGAAGCGCAGTGAAGATGTAAAAGGAAAGGACGCTGCTCCGGCAGGCCGGTCAGTCGAGATGCGTAATACTATACAGCCTTTACTGGGCGCAGGCAAGCGCAGGAAAGACCAAAAAACGGAGACAGCTTTTAAGCTACCTCCGTAAGATCAGCTGCGTCTGTATTCGTCGTAAACTCGGGGAAAAAAGGAAGGCGGCCCTGCTCGGAACCGCCTTTCTGTGCTGCGTTTCGCTGAATAGCTTTGAAAGTTATTCCTCTTCACGCATTGCCCACTACCCCACTGAGCATAGAAATATCGATGCCAAAGCGGCGCGCAGCTTTTTTCCATTTCAGCTCATCTGGCGTGTGGAAAAGAATGCTACTGTCTCCTGGCACGGTCAACCAAGAGTTATCTAACAGCTCCGTTTCTAACTGCCCTGGCCCCCAGCCCGCATAGCCGAGTAAAAAAAGATAATCCTTTGGCCCACGACCTTTTGAGATATCTTCCAACAGCCGAGATTCGCGAGAAAGGGCGATATTAGAAGTAACGGCCAAACCGCTGCCGAGCTGCTGATCAGCGTGATAGAGAATAAAACCAGATTCCATCTCCATCGGTCCACCGGTATAAACTGGCGGCAATGGTCCAGCTGGCAGCGGAATATTGGTACCAAGGAGGATTTCTATCATGGTGATTTCCTGATTGGGATTGTTGATAGCGACTCCCATCGAGCCTTCACGGCTATGTGCGCAGATATAAATTACCTGCTCCCGAAACCGAGGATCGGGCATCTGCGGGGTTGCGATGAGAAAATGTCCAGTCAAATTTTCCATTATGTTCTGCCTCCTTATCTCTTCATATTAGCATTGCTTCTTATTGACAGTCAAGGAGGAACTTGTACAATGCGGGGAGCAGCAGTGCAGCAAGATGATCGCCTCATACCTACCTGCAAATTTTTGAATTGCAGCATTTCAGTTGACATTTTTTAGCGTAATAGTTTCGGTTGATTTAATGTATAGAGGACGACTTACACGCAAAATTAAATTGACAAATGGGCATGAAGTCGATTATAGAACTTACGGAACTGCATTCGGTTGTCTGGTCTGCACCGCCACTGTGTTGAATTTCCCCTTTTCTTTCAAACAGGAGTCAGAGTATGCGCACCTTTTTCCTGCTGATCTGTTGCATGTTCTCCGCAGTAACCGTCCATGCTGACTGCAAACCAGATGCTATTCCCCCCTCCACGCCGGACATCCAGCTTCAGGACAACAGTGACGGCACTGTTACTGCCACTGTTACTGCCACTGTTACCACCGGGGCCGAGGCCAGTGTCAGTAGCAACGGTGCCACCGTTTCTGTCGCCAAACTGATGTGGAAAAAATGCCTTGAAGGGGTTACCGGTGAAAAGTGCGAGTGCGAGAACTGCCCAAAGTGCAAGAACTGCTCACCAAGTTTATTCACTTGGCAGGAGGCCCTACAGCAGCCAAGAATAGCTAACCAAGCTGCTGGTGCGGTTTACAAAGACTGGCGACTACCGACCCTCACGGAGCTACGTTCTCTTGTTGAGGTACAGTGTAATAATCCTGCAATCAATCCGAACCGTTTTCCCAACACTCCATCTTCGGCGGTCTGGTCTATATCGCCCTATGCTGATGCCCCGGACAGCGCGTGGTTCGTCCATTTTTACTATGGACTTCCCTTCTTCGACTACCGCAGCTCCCGCTTTGCGGTGCGGCTGGTACGCAACGTTACTCAGTAGTAATTTTGCTTTGTTCTGTTCCCGCGCTTCGGCACTGGAACCATTATCGAATTCAAAATCAAAGAGCCTTTAGCTCTATCATCATCGAGCGCATAATCGGCACCACAGCAATATGAAAAAAGGCAGAACAGCAAGCTGCTAGTTCTGCCTCATTTGTGTACGGGAAAAATTTCAGTGTTCGTTTTTTGCACCGGCACTGCGCGAGGTAATGAAGCTGGCCGCAATGGATAATGCCAGAATCAGTCCGACAATACCAAGGGCAATCCCAACCGGAATCTTGTAGATGTCGAGCAGTAACATCTTTACGCCAATGAACATCAGGATGACTGCCAGCCCGTACTTGAGCAGATGAAAACGCTCTGCCATATCAGCAAGCAGGAAATACATGGCTCGCAAACCGAGGATGGCGAAAATGTTGGAGGTAAAAACGATGAAGGGGTCGTTGGTCACAGCAAAAATGGCAGGAATTGAATCGGCTGCAAAGATCAAGTCTGTTGCCTCGATCAACATCAGAACAACGAACATCGGGGTGGCGTAACGCACACCTTCCTTGAGCACAAAAAATTGCTCTCCGTGGTATTCATTGGTGATCTTCATGTGACCGCGCATCCAGCGCAGAAGAGGATTTTGCTCCAGATCAGGCTCGTGACTAGAAAAAATCAGCATCTTTACGCCAGTCAGTACAAGGAAGAGACCGAAGATGTACAAAATCCAATGAAACTTGGCGAGCAGCATCGCCCCGATGAAAATCAGCACGGCACGCATTATAATGGCACCCAGCACGCCGTACAGCAACACTCGCTTCTGGAAGGCCGGAGGCACCGCAAAAAAGCCAAATAAGGTAATCCAGATGAAGACATTATCGACCGCTAACGATTTTTCAATCAGATAACCGGTGAGATATTCCAGAGCCTTTTTGTTAGCAATCTCTCGCCCAAAGCTACTGTCAAGATACCACCAAAAGCCACCGCAAAA
>JAGIXO010000108.1 GCA_026122915.1 Candidatus Electronema nielsenii
CCGAGAAGTTTTTTCGGCGGCCTCAGCGGAGAGGATCCACCCGTTCCCATTCCGAACACGGAAGTTAAGCTCTCCAGCGCCGATGGTACTGCATGGGAAGCTGTGCGGGAGAGTAGGCCGCTGCCGAATTCTTGTTACGAAGCCGTTCATCACAGTCATAACTTGACTGCGTTGAACGGCTTTTTTTGTTGGTGAAACATGAAATTGTAATACTTCATGCCCTTCTCTCAAATTATCGGCCAGCCCAAGGCACTGAGCCTGCTTCGCCGTGTTCTAATAGGTGGCAGAATGGCACACGGCTATCTGTTCACCGGGCCGGAAGGCGTAGGTAAAAACACCATCGCTCGCGCTTTAGCCGCTAAGTTACTCTGTCAGCAGAAAGGCGCGGACCAGCCTTGCGGTTATTGCCCCGGCTGTAAAAAATTCATCGCCAGCAGTCACCCAGATTTTCTTCAGATCAAACCAGACGGCGCGGGCATCAAAATCAATCAGATCAGAGAGCTAAAAAAGGCTCTCAGTTTTCCGCCTTTTGAACAGGGAATGCGGATTGTACTCATCGACGATGCACAAACGATGGGTCGGGAAGCGGGCAACAGTTTGCTCAAAATTCTCGAAGAACCGCCACCAAACAACCTGTTTCTGCTTATCGCCTCAGACGCAGAACCGATGCTGGACACCATTATTTCCCGGTGTCAGGTCATCCCCTTTGCCCCGCTGACTGAAGAGCAGGCCGCGCAGGTCATCCAGCAAACTCATCCCCAGCTTTCTATTGAAGAAGTGCGGACAATGGCCAAACTCACCGGTGGGTGTCCGGGTCGCGCAGATGCTTTGCACAGCAGCGAAGTTTTCAATTTATATAAAGAATGCCTGCGCGCCTTACTGAATGCTACTCCGTGTTCGGCAGTGGCGGTCGAGCAAGCTCTTGTTTTAGCCAAGCAGCTGGCGGAACTTAAAGATGATCTGAATCTTTTTTTTGATCTACTGTCTCTCTTCTTTAAAGAGATCATGCTGTCCATTCTTTCCGGCAAGGAGCCGCAGGAAAATCATGCGCTTGCAGCAAGAGAACACTGGAATTTGCAGCAACTTTCTGCTATGGTAAATGCTGTTGAGCTAGCCCGCAGCGATATAACAAAAAATTGCAGCCGTGCCTTGGTCTGCGAAATCTTGCTTTTGGAGCTGTTCTGCGGGTGAGATTTATCTTTTGATGAAAAAAATGCACAAGGCAATGGATGAATGGCCATACGATTGTGACCCACATGACAGACGACACCTCCGCACAGCATTTCCCAACTCCGCAGAACGAAATCTTTTATTTCTACCGTATTAGCTGCCGCCCGCAAGGTCAGGAGCATCTCGCCCGCAGCCTGATTACTGATCTTGCTCATGGCGACATTATCTTAATGAGGATAGAAGATCGGCTGGAACCAGCAACGGTCATCGGTCGCACCGCTGCACCAGAGTTAGGCAAAGGCTATGATCACGCTTGGGAAATCAGTCGTCGTGCCACTACTGAGGAAAAGGAGCGTCATACCCAGTTGCCCGCCCGCGAGCAGGCCGCTGCCGCCTTTTGTAAGGAGCGGATCAGGGTGCTTGCGTTGCCCATGCACTTGGTGCGGGCAGAGTGTTATTTCAACGGTTCCAAGGTGATTTTCTATTTCACCGCCGAAAGCCGAGTAGATTTCCGAGAATTAGTTAAAGAGCTGGTGCAGGAGTTTCGCACCAGAGTGGAAATGCGCCAGATCGGAGTGCGCCACGAAACCCAAATGACCGGCGGCATCGGTGCTTGCGGGCGTGAGCTGTGCTGCGCTTCCTTTCTCCGCAATTTTGAATCCGTGTCGATCAAAATGGCTAAGGCGCAGGATTTGCCGCTCAATCCGGCGAAAATTTCCGGTGTCTGCAACCGCCTACTCTGCTGCCTGACCTATGAATTCGAGAGCTACCGTCTCATCAAACGCGAGATGCCACGGCTTGGCCAGCAGCTCAATCATGCGGATAAAGTGTATCGCGTAACGCGGGTTCTTCCCATGCAAGGCACAGTGCAGGCTGTCTCAGAGGAAGGTACCGAGGTGACACTGACCGAAGAGCAGTGGAAAGAGGCGGAAGCTGCGATTCGTGGAGAAGAAGCACGGAAGAAAAATGGCGGAAAAGGGAGCGGGAAGAAGGAATTTCCGCAGAAGGGAAAAAAATAATCATTCTTGGAGAATGAATCATGGGATTTTTTGATATTCTTTCAAAAATATTCAATGCAGGAAAACAGAATAATACTGTTTCTTCTTCCATTGAAGAGCAAAAAACCGCCAAGGAAAAAGGTGATGCGTTTGAAAACTATGTCATCAGTAAGTTTGACCGGAATTTTTTTTCGCTTAAAAGATATGCGAAGCGACAAGGGGATAAAAGGCTTCTATCCTGAGTCGAATAACTACCCGGATTTAGTCCTTGAATACAAACCATCGTCTTCTCAGTTCGCGGTTGAATGCAAATGGCGAGCTGACTGGTGGAGAAGGGAAGACGGAGAGGAATCAATTGACTGGGCAGGTGGAGACAAGAAAATACAGAATTACAATGAATACGCTGAGAAAAATAATATTCCTGTTTTTGTCGTCATCGGCTTAGGCGGAGAACCAGACAAGCCGGAAAAACTGTTTGTTGCTCCGCTCAATGCCTTGAAATACCGTTATGCGAAAAAATCCTATTTAGAAAAATTCTTGAAGAAGGATTCTAACTTTTTCTTTGATCATAAGCGGATGACGTTGAGATAGCAAATTTTATGTAATTTTGCTCTTGCCGAGATCAATCACGCTTTATAGCCTGTTCATCCAAGCCCAACCATGACCACCTACATCACCACCCCGATTTACTACGTCAATTCCACGCCGCACATCGGCCACGCCTACACCACCATCATTGCTGACACCTACAGCCGCTTCCGGCGGCTTTGCGGCGATGACGTGCGCTTTCAGACCGGCACGGATGAGCACGGCGAAAAGATCGTCCAAGCAGCGGAGAAAGAGGGCATCGGCCCGCGTGAGTATGCCGATCGGATATCCGCAGCCTTCCGCGACACTTGGCCGCTGCTGGACATTGCTCCGGATCATTTCATCCGCACCACCAATCCTGAGCACATCAAGGTGGTGCAGGACATTCTGCAAAAGGTCTATGATCAAGGCGACATTTACTTTTCTTCGTATTCCGGTCATTACTGCAAGGGCTGCGAACGCTTCCTGACCGAGAAAGAGCTGGTTGATGGCAAATGTCCTGATCATCTGACTGTGCCGGATGAAGTCAGCGAGCAGAACTACTTCTTCCGCATGTCAAAATATCAGGACTGGCTGATAAATCACATCAAAGACAATCCTGATTACATCACGCCGGAACGCTACCGCAATGAGGTGCTGTCGTTCCTCAGCGAGCCGCTGGAAGACCTCTGCATTTCCCGGCCTTGTTCGCGCCTGACGTGGGGCATTCCGCTGCCGTTCGACAAGAATTTCGTCACCTACGTCTGGTTTGATGCCCTGATCAATTATCTGACCGGCATTGGTTATCCTGACGGCGCGGATTTCACAAAATACTGGTCGGTTGCCGAGCATATTGTTGCCAAAGACATTCTCAAGCCGCACGCTATTTATTGGCCGACCATGATTCAGGCTGCCGGGCTGCCGCCATATAAGAAGCTGCACGTGCATGGCTACTGGAATGTGGATGAAACCAAGATGTCAAAATCCATCGGCAATGTCATCAGGCCAGGTGATTTAGTTGAGGAATACGGCGCCGATACCGTGCGTTATTTCCTTTTGCGCGAGATGAGCTTTGGCCGCGATGCCTCGTTCTCGAAAGAGGCGATCTTTGAACGCCGTAATTCTGATTTGGCCAACGATATTGGCAATCTTTTCTCCCGCGCCTTGACCATGCTTGCCAAGTATGCGGACGCGAAAGTGCCGCAGATGGACGAAGCAAGCATCACCGAAGAAGACCGCGCGCTGATTGCCGCCATCGAAAAAATGCTGGCTGAGTACACGGCCTGCATGAACGGCTTTGAGTTCCACCGCGCTTTGCAGTCAGTCTGGGAAGTGATTGGAATGCTGAACCGTTTTATTGTCACCAATGCGCCGTGGGAATTGGCCAAGGAGGCGGCCAATGCCGGACGGCTGCGCACGGTGCTCTATTTCCTTGCGGAAAGCCTGCGGATTCTTGCCTTAGTGCTGCGCCCAGTGATGCCGACAGCTGCGGCAAAGATGGCTGCTGCTCTGGGCATGGAAGAAGCCTTGGCCAAGGCTGTGCTGCCAGAGGCGGGCCGCTGGGGTGGAATGCAGTCTGGCACTGCGCTGCATGTCGGTGAAGCCCTCTTTCCTCGCTTGGAGAAAAAGGCTGCTGCCCCTGCCGCGCCGGAGAAGCCCAAGCCGCAGGTCAAGGCGGAGAAGAAGGCAGAGCCAGCCACGCAGGACGAGGACGGCCTGATCAGCTTTGACTATTTCGGCAAGGTTGAGCTGCGCGTGGCGGAGATTGTCGCGGCAGAGAAAATCGTCAAGGCGGAGAAGCTGCTCAAGCTGACCGTGAACGCGCCGGAAGAGCGCACGCTGGTGGCGGGCATTGCCAAGCATTACAGCCCGGAAGAGCTGATCGGGCGCAAGGTGATCATTGTGGCGAACCTCAAGCCTGCCAAGCTGATGGGCATTGCTTCGCAGGG
This sequence comes from Candidatus Electronema nielsenii, assembly GCA_026122915.1. Taxonomy (GTDB): domain Bacteria; phylum Desulfobacterota; class Desulfobulbia; order Desulfobulbales; family Desulfobulbaceae; genus Electronema; species Electronema nielsenii. The sequence continues at coordinate 4,685 of JAGIXO010000108.1, forward strand.
CATGGTGCTGGCCGCGAAGGAGAAGGACGCGGACGGCAACGAGCGGCTGGTGCTGTCTGCTGTGGCGGCGAATATTGCCGTGGGGTCAAGGGTGGCGTAAGAGGGAAATGAGCGTTCCTGCGCTCCGGCGGGGGAATGAGAAAGGACGTGTATCGGTGAGATGAACAGCTACATAAAAATCTCTTCCGCGTGGGTAAATGATAAGGTCGTTTGCCCACCCTGCTCTCCCTGTTGACAGAAGCAGTTCCGCATCTTATGCAATGGCTGCATTTATGAACGCAATGCTGCTCCTCTGGCGTATTTCATCAAACCTTTAAAGCGAATACTATGGAAGAACATTCATTCGGCGGGCCTTGGACAGAAATAAAACTTGAGATACTTAGAAAGTATCTTCATTTTTATACGACAGCATTACAGAGTCAAAGATTTTAGCTGCTATATATTGACGCATTTGCCGGTACTGGAAGCTGAACTTCGCTAATACCCGGTGCTCCGATATTGGAGCGAGAAGAACAAAAAATAACGTTAGACGGTTCAGCAAGAATCGCGCTGAATATCGAACCGCCGGTTGATAAGTATTTGTTTATCGAGAGACATACAGAACGGATCAAAGAGATTGAGAAGATAACGACCGAATTTCACGGCAAGTATATTAGAATAACCCAAGTTGCTACCTAAAGCATAATTTTTTCAAGGCCATAGGCGAGAACAAACAAAACCA
>JAGIXO010000109.1 GCA_026122915.1 Candidatus Electronema nielsenii
AGGTTCAGGTCTCGGCCTCGCGTTCCTTTGTCGATGCTGCTTGCCCTCTCTTTTGCACTTCCCTGTTGCCTCGCGCAGTTCTTTGTTATAAGGTTCGGGACGGATTTCTTTCTGGCGGCCCTTTCTCAGGCCGAACACATCTTTTCTGAAAAGGACAAGTTATATGGGTCTCTTAGCAGGCAGCGCATCCTTCACCCGGTTCATGGTGAAAGGCGAGCTTCCCGACAATACCTGGGATTTCATTGCGGAGCAGGTAACGAAGCACAGTTTCAAGGACATCGACGATACCCTTGACGAACTTTCCATCGGCTGGGTTTCGGTGGGCGATATGTTTGATTCCAGATTTGCCTACGGCTCCTATGCTGCTGGCGATTACGTGACGCTAGCCCTGCGAGTGGATGAGCGCAAGGTTTCCGGTGCGGTGTTGAAAAAGTTCGCAACCAAGGAAGAGGCGCGGATTAAAGAGGAAAAGGAGCTGCGCCGCCTCAGTCGTACTGTCCGCTTAGAGATTAAGGAGCGGATCAAGACCGAGCTGATGCGGAAATCACCGCCTGTGCCTGCGGTGTATGACTTCTGCTGGAACGTGCAAAAAGGGACTGTGCTGTTCTTTTCCAATGGCCGCAAGCCGCTGGCTTTACTGGAAGAGCTGTTCAAAGAGACCTTCGGCCTTTCTTTGGTCATGCAGGTGCCTTGGAACAGTGCGCTTCAGCTCCTTGATGAAAAAACAGTAGCCAAGCTCGATAGCCTCCAGCCCGCATCCTTACTTTAACCCCAAGGCGAACACGATGGACTTACTTGATCTGATCGAAGAAAAACGCTTTCTCGGCCAAGAGTTCCTGATCTGGCTTTGGTGCAAGTCTGAGGAACGGGGCGGCAGCATTGATCTGCCCGGCAGAGGTACCGTGCCGGTGGTCTTTGAGAAACACATGCTGTTAGAATGCGGTGCAGGCCCGGAGTGCGAAAAGTTAGTCTGTAGGGGCTTGATGACTGAGCTGAAAGAGGCCCGCGCTGGTCTTGCTTTAGGCAAACGGCCCGAACAGGCGCGGCTGAAAATCGGCAGCGAGGAACGTGAATACAGCTTCACCCTGAGCGCATCTACCTTGGAATTCCGCAGCATGAAGTTGCCGGCCACTGCTGGGGCTGATGACGGCGGCAGCAATGAGCGCGAAGGTCTGGAAGGGCAAATTCTGGAGCGTGTTGCCCTGCTGGAAGAAGGCATTGATTTGGTCAACGAGCTGTTCCGCCTCTTTATGCAAATCCGCACCTCAGAACGCTGGAACGACGAGCTGCTCCGGCTACGGCGGTGGATCAGCAGCGGCGCGGATATGGCCGTGGCGTAATTTCACTGTACGCTGAAAAGCAAAAGGCCAGATGTTTCCATCCGGCCTTTCTTCATCTCAGGGGAGAGGGCAATTAGTTGTGCTTCTCTTCCTTCTTGCCTTCTTCCTTATGCTCTTCTTTCTTGTCGCCGTGCTCCTCGTGGCCTTTGCCTTCGTCAGCCATCGCTTGCATCTGCCGTTTCGGGTCTTTCTCAACATCAGCCAGAATGGTACTTACCTTCTCTTCTGGCAGCCATTCAACCTTGCCGGTGCTTACGTCATAAATGGCACCAACTACTTTGACTTTGCCGCCCTTGACCATCTCGCGCACTTTCGCGCTCTTTATGAACAGATCATGCACGCTCTGCCAGACGTTCTCAACAATAGCGATAGGAACGATATCCTTCTCCTCAGCCTTGGGATTCTGCGCTATGGCCCGCTTGACCGCAGGCTCAATATTATCAACCAGCGGCGGGATGTTGATCTCCAACGGATGGCCATGTCCCTCTACGGCTGCGGTCACAGCTTTGACTGCACCGCACTGGGTGTGGCCCATCACGACAAAGAGCGGGGTGTTAACATGAGCCAAGCCGTACTCGATAGAGCCTGCCTCGTCAGTGTCAACCACGTTGCCAGCCACCCGGATGATGAAGGTGTCCATGATGCCTTCGTCAAAAATACGTTCGACCGGCACTCTGGAATCTGAACAGGAGATAATGGTTGCATGGGCATGTTTGCCCTGATCTTCATTGCCCGCCTGAATCAGCCGAGCCGCGTCAGTGTGCGGGTGCATAGACTTGCCGCTAACGAAACGCTCGTTGCCTTCTTTGAGCTTGGTCAATGCCTGATCTGCGGTTAGGTCAGTGGCAAAAGCAGGTGTGGCAGCCAGAGCCAGCAGGCAGGCCCCAAGAACAGTCTTGATAACTCCTCGTTTCATTGTCTTCTCCTGAAGATTATTGTACTGAGATTTTCTCAAACGTTGCATAAAGAATGATTCGGCGACCTCTACTTCTGTAGAGACCGCCAAATGCTGATAGTATATAACACAGAAAGAGAGGGGATTGTCAAGCCGAGAACAACAGAATTTTAATCATGCAGCGGGATTCTTCCTCTAATACAGGAGGAAAAGAATCCCGCTTTGTTACATCTTAATACGCTTTCTGCTCTGGGCTGTTGGACGGAGCAGAAGACTTACGAGGTGCCTCTTGGTGATATACCGTACAACCAGAGAAGAGGCAAGCTGCAAGCAACAGGACGAGGGACATTTTCAGTGCGTTCATGATTATAATCCTGAAAGAGAGTGAGCACAAAGCAGACGTTCCCTTATGGATACGTCATTTGATCAATATACTGCGGCTGTCGCTTCTTCTTCAAGCATTTTTTACACACAGCCTTGAATAGAAAGGGCTGCATCAGAAAGTTCAACGCAGCCCTTGGCTCTGACCTAACGCCTGTGGTGCCTATAGGGAGGGTGATGAGGCGGTGGCGGAAAATAGCAGCCACCGAGAATTCCGGCAACAAGAGCTAAGAAAATCAGTTGACTGATATATCTCTTCATGATTCTTCTCCTGTGTTGTGATGAAGAACGCGACTACAATGGGCATCGCAGCGATTCTTACCGATAATGATGATAATTACGGTAAGGATCATGACGGTACGTGCGGTAATGACGAGGAGCGTAACGGTAATCGTAATGACGATATGAACGCCGAGACGGTGCAATTCGGATACTTGGCTCGGAAGGAACCACAACATACGATTCATACGACTGGACATCAGGCATCACGACTGCCGCTGGGGAAGGTAGTGGGTGATAGTAGCAGCCGTTCATGCTCAATATGCCAATGAGAGCGGCAAGGCCCAACAGTATTTTTTTGGTATTCATAAGACCTCCAGATGAAGGTTGTACAGAAAGAACTACTTGTTTTTCATGTCACATACAGCAAAAGTCTGCCTCAGTACCACCACGTTGGCCCCATATACACGGGCGTACTGATCCGCGTCGTCGGGAATGTGGAGTAATAATAACTTGATGAGGGTACGGTTATACGCTGCTGAGGATAATAGATTGACCGACTCGGCATGACCGAATTCTGCCAGCTGCTTTGTTGCCAAGGCACGTAGATACCGGGCGATGGACGCTTGAAGGGATAATACTGCTCGGTCGGATAGGGTATGGGCTGCATCGGCGGCGTAGTGAAAGCTGGCCCAGAATACCAATCGCCGTAATATCTTGTTCTGTTTTGTCGAGGCCGATAAACCGGGATCGTAGTGTAAGAATTCGTCGTGTACGAATTATATCGAGTTGTTGGATACGTTGTTGGATAATAGGTTATCGGTGACGTGTATGATGTTGTTGAAGGTGCTTCAATCCATGTTTCTTCCGGCTGAATCGTGCGGATAGACGAGAAGGAACGGTTGGGGTAGGAGGTATATTTATAAACCGTTGTTGATGAGCTTTGTCCGTATTCTGGGAAGGAATTGGTGTAAGGCTGACAGCCGTTCAGGATAACGGCGGAACAAACAACAGTAGCAAAGGAAAACAGCTTATTCATATATCTCACTCCGCGTCATATATACAATTAAAACAAAACATGCTCATTACGTTCCGGTAGTGTAAAGGAGTTCCCAGAAACTTGCAAGCCTTTTCTCTCTTGGCAATGCTGCTCACTGAGTAATAGCCTCTTTTTTCTTTTCAAGTTCGGCCCCCCGTTCGTTTTCTGTCCAAAGCTAAACTGAGCAAATAAGCTCCAGTGGCAAGCACAATAATTACCGAGCCGCTGGGCAGATTGAGGTAAAAACTGGCCCCTAATCCAGCGGTGATGAAGGCTGCGCAGAAGAAAGCAGCAAGAAGCATCATCTGCCGGATGCTGGCAGCAAAATTGCCAGCAATGGCCGCAGGTAAGGTAAGTAGAGCAATCACCATGATGATGCCGACGATGCGGATCAATAAGACGATGGTTAATGCGGTCAGACAAAGCAAAAGCAGATGCAGCCACTGGGTGCGTACTCCCCGTAGCAACGTGTATTCCTCGTCAAAGCAAATAGCTAAGAGCTTATTATAGAAAATACCCACCACTGCTAAGATGACCAGATCAAGGGCAGCGACAAAGAAGATGTCCTGCTTGGTAATCAGCAGGATATTGCCGAAAAGATACGAGTTGGGATCAAAGTAGCCCGGCGTGGCAGCAATGAAAAGATAGCCAATAGACATCCCGCCTGACCAAAGCGCACCGATGATCGAGTCTTCCCGCTGTCCAGCATGACGGCTGACTTGGGCAAGGATCACCGCCGAGAGTAGGGCGACAATTACTGCGCCGGTCATGGGAGTGAACCATGAGATACCGGCCACGGTCTGCAAATACAGTCCGCCGCCAATACCCGCCAAGATGCAATGTGAAATAGCACCGGCAATGTAGCTGATCCGTCGCACCACCACGAATGTGCCGATGATGCCAAAGGAAATCGAGGCCAGCAGGCCAGTGAGCAAACCGTAGCGGAGGAACGGCAGATCAGGGTCAGTCAGGGCGGCAAACAGCTCAGTCATGTTGGTGTCCTTCAGGGCAGCAGCGGTGGTCATGGCGAATCATCCGCAGATCGCCGCCGTACATCTCGCGGATCAGCTCACCAGTCAGCGCGCTGGTCGGATGCACATAAACTTGGTTGTTGACGCAGATGATCCGTTTGAAAAAGGTGGAGGAAAAGCCGGTCTCGTGCGTCACCATCAGGATAATCTTCTCTTGGTTCAGCTTGGCTAACAAAGCAAGCAGTTCCTGTTCAGACTCGCGGTCAAGGCTGGCTGTGGGTTCGTCAAGAATGAGGATATCGCCGCCCGAAGCCAAAGCACGGGCGATTAGCACCCGCTGCCGCTGCCCGCCGGACAAAGCAGAAAAAGGCCGCTGGGCTAAATCTGCCAGACTGACCGCTGCTAATGCCTCTAATGCCGCCTGCTTATCCTGCTTCGTGTATCTGCCACTGAAAGAGCTGCCGAGCGCGCCATACAAACCACCCAAACACACC
>JAGIXO010000011.1 GCA_026122915.1 Candidatus Electronema nielsenii
GTCGCCGACCTCGCGCAGTGTTTTCGGCGAATCCAGCTTGAGCAGGCCGCTGATCACTTTAATACCGCAGACCTCCACGGCCCCAGCTAAGAGGCTGTCTATATCCGACGCAGCGGCGGCTGCACTGAGCGCAGCAATCTCCTTCTCCAATTCCTTTTGCCGCTTCAGCAGTACTGGAACCTTGAGCAAGGCATCATCAAAAGAGCCGGAAAGCAGCTTGCCTAATTCATCTGCCTGCGCAGCCAGCTTTTGGAGCCAGTCCAGAGCAGCATGGCCGGTGACTGCCTCAATGCGCCGCACGCCAGCGGCAATGCCAGTTTCAGAGATGATCTTAAACAAACCGATGTCGCCGGTGGCCGCTGTATGCGTGCCGCCGCACAGCTCCTTGGAAAAGCCGGGAATGCTCACCACCCGCACTTCCTCACCGTACTTCTCGCCGAAAAGGGCCGTGGCACCTTCGGCAATCGCGGCTTCCTTGGCGAGAACTGCTGTCTGCACCGGGGTGTTGCGGCGGATTTCCTGATTCACCAGCTGCTCGATAGCTCGAATTTCCTCCGGCGTGACCGGTGAAAAATGGGTGAAGTCAAAGCGGAGGCGGTCGGGCCGCACTAAGGAGCCTGCCTGCTTGACATGGCTGCCGAGCAGCTCCTTCATGGCCGCGTGGAGCAGATGCGTGGCGGTGTGATTGAGGGCAGTGGCAGCGCGGCGGTCATCAACCTGCAAGCTGACCTGCTGCCCAACCGTGAGCGTGCCTGCGGTGACAACGCCGCTGTGCAAAACCAGCCCTTCGGCGGCAGCCTTGGTCGCTTGCACGGCAAAGGAGCCGCCCGGCCAAGTGATCGTGCCGGTGTCGCCCACCTGTCCGCCCGACTCGGCATAAAACGGAGTCTGCGGGCAAAAAATCTGCACCTGCGCCCCGACCGTTGCCCGGCTGATTAAGCTGCCCTGATTATCCAAAATTGCTTCAGCAACCGATTCAGCGACGCAGGTGCCGTAGTAGCCAACAAACTCGCTCTTCCTGCCCTGCTCCAGCAGGCTGATCACGCCAGCGGAGAAATGATCCAAGTCCTTACCCTTCCACGAGCGGCGGGACTGCTCGCGCTGCTGCTGCATGGCCGCCTCAAAACCTGCGTCGTCGAGGCCAATGCTGTGCTCAAGGGCCACGTCGCGGACAATATCTTTCGGAAAGCCGTAGGTGTCGTAGAGCTTGAAGATGAAGTCGCCGGTGATACAAGCTGTGCGTACTCTGGCCACCTCAGCCGCCTGTGTTTGCATCACTTGCTGTGCCTGACTGAACTGTAACCTGAAAGCTTCTTGTTGTTGCATGACTTGCTGTACTTGGTTGGACTGCAACACAAAAGCTTCCCGTACTCTGACTATCTCCTCGTCGAGCATGGCCAAGCCCTTATCCAGCGTCTCGCCGAAGCGGCTTTCTTCGTGCTCTGTCACCTTGTTTAAGAGCTGCACCGCATCGTGCAAATGAGGATAGGCGGCACCCATCGTCTGCACCACCTCGCGGCAGACCTCGCCAAAGAAGATGTTCAAACCCAGCGTTCTGCCAAAGCGGATGGCCCGACGCATCACCCGGCGGAGGACGTAGCCGCGCCCCTCGTTCGAGGGCAGCACGCCGTCCGCAACAAGAAAGGCGGTGGCGCGGGCGTGGTCGGCAATGACCCGCATGGCTGCGTCATCAGCGCGGTTGGCATGATATTTCCTGCCGGAAAGCCGCTCCACCGTGCTGATCAGTGGGGCAAAAACTTCGCTGTCAAAGTTGTTGAACTTGCCTTGCAGCACAGCGGCCACGCGCTCCACGCCCATGCCGGTATCAATCGAGGGCTTGGGCAGCGGCGTGAGTGTGCCGTCCAGCGAGCGGTAGAACTGCATGAAAACCAGATTCCACAGCTCAAGGAAGCGGTCGCAGTCGCAGCCGAGGGCGCAGTCCGGTCTGCCGCAGCCGTGCTCCGCGCCTTGGTCAATGTGAATCTCGGAGCAGGGGCCGCAGGGGCCGGTGTCGCCCATGGCCCAGAAGTTGTCCTTTTCGCCCAGACGGACAATGCGGCCTTTGGGCAAGTCCTCAATCTCCTCCCAGAGTTCCTGAGCTTCGTCGTCGTCGCGGAAAATCGTCACCCAGAGCCGCTCTGGGTTGATAGCCAGTTCTTTTGTCAGAAATTCCCAGGCAAAATCAATCGCCTCTTTCTTGAAATAATCGCCGAACGAGAAGTTGCCGAGCATCTCAAAGAAAGTATGATGCCGGGCTGTGTGGCCGACGTTTTCGAGATCGTTGTGCTTGCCGCCAGCCCGCACGCAACGCTGACAGGACACCGCGCGGCTGTAGTCACGATGCTCCTCGCCCATAAAAACCCGCTTGAACTGGAACATGCCCGCGTTGGTAAAGAGCAGGGTGGGGTCGTCGTGCGGCACAAGGGAAGAGGATTCGACAATCGTATGCCCTTTGCTGGCAAAATAGGAGAGAAATTTTTCTCGTAGCTGATTTCCGGTCATTCTCGTGGCGATTGTAAAGTTGAAAAGGCAGATTGAAGGCAGCGCAGGTTATTTTAAATACGGCAGCATGGCCTTGAAAGCGGGTGTGCCTGCTTTCTGAAGAAAGTCGTAAATGATCATCTCTGCTGGGGCCAAGACCACGCCGATTTCGCGCAGCCGCTGCTGGCCGTAGGCATGGTTTTCCGGGGTGCGCGAGGAGATGGCATCCGCCACAACCTGCACCTCATAGCCCTCTTGGATAGCTCCAACCGCTGTTTGCCAGACGCAGATGTGGCTTTCCACCCCGCAAAGCAGCAGCGTGTGCACCGAGGCGGAGCGGCTGTGCAGTATCTTCCGCACGCCCGAATTGGCCAAGGCGTTAAACTCCATTTTGTCTGCGCTGGGCCAGTCAGCAAGCAGCGGAGCCAGTTCCGGCACAAAGGGGCCAATCCGCTCTTTGTTCTGCGTGCAGGTGATCACCGGGATGTCCAACACTGAGGCAAGGCGGATCATCAGGCCAATATTTCTGCTTACCCGCGCCGCCTCGTGAATATGGGCCATCAGGCGTTCCTGCGGGTCAATTACAAAGAGGCAGCATTCCTGCGGCAGGAGATTTCCGGCGTTCATAGCGTTCTCAAAGCTGAGTGAATAAACTGTGCAGCCATTCTTTTAGTGGTCAGCAGCAGAATTTGCAACAGAAAAACGAACAGCTGCGGCGGAGTCCCGCAGGATACACTATTTTGACAAAAAGAGGAAGAGGGTGAAAACCGATTATTGACTGGTTAGAGCAATGCCATCGCTGCCTTTTCCACCTCATCTACGCTGACTAATTCCATGCAGCGCAGATGTCCTTGCGGGCAATGGGTTTTCAGGCAAGGACTGCACGACAAAGAATGGCGGATAACTGCTGCCCGCTCGCTCGCTGGGCCGGTGGCGATATGATCCGTTGAGCCAAACACGGCAACTAACGGAGTGTTCAGAGCAGCGGCGACGTGCATTAGCCCAGAATCATTGGTCACAAAAACTTGGCAACGGGCGATGCAGGCAATAGCTTGGGACAGATTAGTTTTTCCGGTTAAATTGAGAACCTGCTCCCCAGCGGCGGCGGTAATCTCAGCCGCAGCCTCATGATCAGCCTTGGTGCCAAAAATTACGATTAACCCATCGGTGGCAGCGGCTATTTTTTTTGCAAGAGCAGCATATTTTGCACTGGGCCAGCGTTTGGCCGGGCCATAGGCCGCACCGGGATTCAGTCCAATAATCGGCCCTGTTTTTCCCTGCAAAGCTTGGGTCAGCAGTGCATCTGCCGCCTGTATTGCTGTTGGGTCAGGAAAGAGTTCTAACTCATCCGGGCCGCGCCGAAGACTCAAGCCTTCCAGCATCTCTTGATAATAATGCACCTGATGTTTTTTGCCAATTTCCGGGTGCTTCCGTACCCCGTGCGTCAGTAGCAAGCCTCTGCCGTCGGTGGTATAGCCAGCCCGTGCCGGAATACGAGCAAGAAAGGTGATCAACGCCGCTTCAAAGGCGTTTTGCAGGAGAATAGCAAGGTCGTATTGCTCCGCTCGTAGCTCGGCAGCAAGGCGAAGTTTACCCCGCAGCCCTTGATGCCGCCCCTGTTTATCATAGATGAAAATGCGGTCGATATGCGGGCAGGCGGTGAAGACATCAGCCACCCAAGGGAGAGCCAACAAAGTGATGCGGGCCTCTGGAAAATTGCGGCGAATGGTGCGTATTGCAGGCGTGGTCATCACCGCATCGCCGATCCAGTTGGTGGAACGGATGAGAATATTGCAGGGCGCAGGAGAGAACATTGTAGGCATTAAACAGAAGTGCTGTGCAATTTTGTCAGCAGCAGACGCGGCGCATCTTCTAATCCCTCGCTGACCGTAATTACTGGCTGCTCGGCCCGCTCTGCTTGGCGTACCGCGCTGGAATCCGGGAAAAAAGCAATTGGCTCCTCGCCCAGCTCTTTGCTCAAAAAGGCTCGGTCGTCAGCGGACTGAATCAAATTGCCGACAAAATAGACCTGCGGAATGCGCACGTCATCAGCCATTTTTTTAATCTTCAAGGCGGTGCGGACACCAGATTTCGAGGGAATAACCACGATCAGCAAGCAATCAACCCCGGCTACTGTACCCCGGCCCAAATGCTCGATTCCCGCCTCCATATCGACCAAAACCACTTCTTTGGCCGTGAGCAACATTTTTTTGAGCATCTTGCGCAGGACATGATTTTCCGGACAAGCACAGCCGCCTTCTGCTGTCTGTACCGCGCCAAGGATCATCAAACGAATGCCGTTCTGCTCAATCATGAAATCCCGCAGCAGATCATTGACTTCTGGGTTAAGATTGTAGAAAGGCGAACCTTGGCTTTTTCCGGCCCGTTCAGCCAGCAGTTTACCCATTTCGGCAATCGGCCTGACGTTATCGGTATCGCCGATGCCTAAAGTTTGAGCCATGTGCGGGCTGGGATCGGCATCAATCACCAAAACTTCTCGCCCCTGCTTCCTTAATTCTCCGGCCAGCAGGGCCATGATCGTAGTTTTGCCCACTCCGCCTTTACCGCTGACTGCGATTTTCACTATCTTCCCTCCTGAATTTCTTGCCCTGCCCCAACAGAGTGATTACTATTAAAGGAAGATAAAAACACGGAAGCGCATCATCCGCAACCCATTTTCACAAGGAGGGCTGTACAAGATGGAAACAAAATACGCAAGCAGCATCGTAACCGCCACCGCTAAGGCGCGGCAGGAAGCATCAACGGTCTTTTTAGCCAAGGTCTTCAACTGGATGGCGATTGGTTTGGGAATGACCGGCTTGGTTGCTTGGCTAACTGCTGAAACTGGTCTGATTTATGCCATTCGGCCTTTCTTTATCATTCTGATACTCGCCGAGCTGGGCTTAGTTTTTTATCTCTCCGCTCGGATTGAGAAGATTCAACCCGCCACAGCCACTGGATTATTTTTTGGCTACGCCTTTCTGAACGGCCTCACCCTGTCGGTGATTTTTTTGATGTACACAGGCGCATCCATAGTCGGCACCTTTCTGATCACTGCTGCTATGTTCGGGGCGATGTCGGTCTATGGTTTGGTGACGAAACGCGATCTTTCTGGCCTCGGCTCATTCATGTTTATGGGTCTGATCGGCATCATCATTGCTTCTATCGTCAACATCTTCTTGGCCAGTTCCGCCTTGCACTGGGCAATTTCCCTGATCGGCGTACTTGTCTTTGTCGGCCTGACTGCCTATGACGTGCAGAAGATCAAAATGATGGGTGATCAAGGCATCATGGGCCAAGGTGAAGGAGCTATTCGTAAAGGTGCAATCATCGGCGCGCTGGCTCTGTATCTTGACTTTATTAACCTCTTTCTGATGTTGCTCCGTTTCTTTGGAGGCAGCCGCGACTAACAGAGCAGCGGCATCTTTCTTGATTGATTCAGAAGACCGGCAAGATGCCGGTCTTTTTTACTTTGGGGCGGAAGAAAGCAAGTGCCTCCGAGAGAATACCAAGGACATGACATGAACGCCGTTGACGACTACCAGCAGGCTTGGCAGTTTCTCGATCAACTCCAGCTTTTCAAAATTAAGCTGGGGCTGGATTCCATGAATCATTTTTTGGCACGGTTAGGCAATCCGCAAAGCCGCCTGAAGTGTATCCACATTGCGGGTACTAACGGCAAAGGCTCTGTGGGCGCGACTCTGCATTCGCTGCTCACTGCTGCTGGCTACAAGACTGGCTTCTACACCTCGCCGCATCTCAGCTCGGTGCGCGAACGTTTCAAGATCGACGACACGTACATCAGCAAAAAGGATTTCGCCCGCCTAATCAGCAAAATTGAAGCGATGCTGGACGGTCGTCAGATCACCTATTTTGAATGCACTACCGCATTGGCTCTGCTCTGGTTTGCCGAGCAAGAGGTGGATTTTGCCGTGCTGGAAGTCGGCATGGGCGGCAGATTAGATGCCACTAATGTAGTTACGCCGCTGGTTTCCATCATCACGAATGTGAGCATGGATCACGAGCAGCATCTTGGTGATACACTTGCTAAAATTGCAACAGAGAAAGCTGGAATCATCAAACAGGGCGTGCCGGTGGTTTCGGCAGTTGCGGATGATGACTCTGGTGAAGTTATCCGGCAAACCTGCGCCGAGCGGCAAGCCCCGCTCTTGCTTTTTGGTCGGGATTTTGACGGTAATAGCGACGGCAATGTTTGGCAATATCGCGGGTTGGACGGACAAAAGCTGCATAATCTGCCCATGCCGCTAAAAGGCGGACACCAGATCAGCAATTGTTCGCTGGCCTTAGCCGCTGTCCAATTGCTCCAGCGATTGCTCCAGCGACAGGGCTGGACAATGAGCGAGGAGCATGTCCGTATCGGCCTTGCGCAGACCCGCTGGCCGGGCAGATTGGAGTATTTTCGCACTGCTCAGGGGCAGCAATTTCTTTTAGACGGAGCGCATAACCCGGCAGGCGCGGCTGCACTCAAAGCAGCCTTGATCAATGATTTTCCTCGCCAACGCTTGCTGCTTGTCTGGGGTGCGATGGCAGATAAAGATATCCAGACCACGTTGCGCGATGTTGCACCGCTCGCCGATGTTCTCATTTTAACCAAGGCAGCAGAATCGGAACGCGCTGCTCACCCGAAGCAGCTGGCAGCGGTGCTGCCGGAAACGCTCCAAGCAAAGGCCACCTGCGCCGCTTCAGTTCAGGTAGCTATCGAGCAGGCAAAAAAAATGGCTACTCAAGATGACCTAATTTGCATTTCTGGCTCACTTTATTTAATCGGCACGGCCCGCAGGCTGTTGCTTGGAGGCTTGACCGATGAGGAGGAATGATGACGTTGATAACTTCATTTTTGGCGTGGACGAATCCTTCATCCGGGCCGAGCGCAACAAGGCCAGAGATTTGCGCCGAAGCCAATGGTGGCAACAAAAAACAGCACCCGGTCTCTGTCATTATTGCCAGAAAAAATTTGCGTCCGGCGAGCTAACGATGGACCACGTAGTGCCGCTGGCCTTAGGCGGTCGCTCGGTCAAAGGCAACCTTGTCCCCTGCTGCAAGGAATGCAACCACGCCAAAAAAGCCTCTCTTCCCCCAGAACTTGAGAAACTGTAGATAGTTTCTCGCCTCTTACCGCAAGAGCAAATTTCAGAGTCTGACCCACGCTCTCTATTTACAAAAAGATAACATGCTGATTTGTAAATAAATCATCAAAAACAAGAACGCATTCTCATGTAACTTCAGCGGATACTGCCCGAAAAAACAAGATAATCGTTGCTTTTTGCTCAAAAGCAAGTATATTCCTGCGCCAGATCATGACAAATGATGATCAAACGGTGATCAGATAATGATCGACGATGATGGATAATGAACACATCAGATGAGGTGCAGGTTATGAGTTTTCTCGAAGGGCTGCTTTGGCTGACGCTTAACATTTATCATGAAGCGCGCAGCGAACCCCAGATCGGTCAGCTTGCTGTCGCCCATGTCACTCTGAATCGGGCCAGCCAAGGCAATCAAACGGTTGAGCAGGTGGTCACTGCTCCCCGCCAGTTCAGCTGGACGTTTCTCCAAAAATCCTATATGCCCACGGAAACAGATGTTTTTATGGATTGTATGCAAACAGCCATGAAAGCCATGATCAGCAGAGACTTTACTAAAGGCGCGACCTTTTACCATCGACACGATGTCCGCCCAAAATGGGCTGGAAGTAAAACCTATGTCGCCAAATACGGCGATCATCTGTTCTACCGCAACTAACCTGCTTGCAGGCAGCGGAAAAAAAGCCGTTCCGGGCAGTCGGAGCGGCTTTTTTTATTTTCCGGCTGGACGTAATTTTGAAACCGGTTATAGTGGATAAGAACCATTGATGATTGCTTGCAATTCGGCTCTGCTGCGGAGCGCATTTAAAAACCAACATACATGCCCAATTCTGCTAAACATGACAATAAGGTCGCCTTTGATCTCAAAGGAACGTCCTTCACCATTCTGGTCTTGTCGCTGCGGAAAAATGATCTGGATGCAGCAGCAGTGCAGCTGGTCGAAAAAGTCCGGCAGGCAGCAGATTTCTTTCATAACGCCCCGGTGGTAATCAGTCTTCAGCATTTGGACGAAGAAGAGCAGATCGACTTGGCTATGTTGGTCAGCATCGTGCGAGCGCAGGGCTTTATTCCCGTTGGGATCACCGGCTGCACTGAGCAGCAGAAACACCAAGCGGCGGCGATGGAATTAGCCGTGCTGACTACGCGGGCAGGTGGACGAGGGCAGGAAGAATTTGTTGCGGAAGAGCCAGTTCTGATCCCGCTGCCAGCAGCGCAGGAAAAGCCCATCACCGCAACTGATACCTCGCTTATCCTCACCGAACCGGTACGCTCAGGCCAGAGCGTTACGGTCGAGCAAGGCGATTTGACCGTGATGGCTTCAGTGGGTTCTGGTGCGGAAATTACCGCTCCGGGCAACATTCACGTCTATGGTACCTTGCGGGGTCGTGCTTTTGCCGGTTGCAATGGTAGCCCCAAGGCCCGCATCTTTTGTCAGCGATTAGAAGCAGAACTCGTTTCTATCGCGGGCATTCATTTAGTCAGCGAGGATTTTCCGGCCCATTTGCGTTCCAAGGCCGTACATATCCGCCTGCACGGCGGTAGGTTGCACATCACCGCCTTATAGCGAATCAATCTGTTTTCTGGAGGACAAAACTTGACCAATACGAAAATAATCGTCATCACTTCTGGCAAGGGCGGCGTGGGTAAAACCACCACCAGTGCGGCGTTCGCTATGGGACTGGCCTTAGAAGGTCACAAAACGGCTGTAGTTGATTTCGATGTCGGCCTGCGAAATTTAGACTTGATCATGGGCTGTGAGCGGCGGGTGGTCTATGATTTTGTCAACGTGATCAACAAGGAAGCTCGGCTGAATCAAGCCCTGATCCGCGACAAACGCACGGAAAATCTCTACATTCTTCCTGCTTCACAGACCAAGGACAAAGAATCGCTGACGATGGAAGGCGTAGAGACTGTCCTCAACGAGCTGAAGGAAACCTTTGATTACATCGTCTGTGATTCCCCGGCTGGTATTGAACACGGTGCGTTTATGGCGATGTATTTCGCCGATGAAGCTGTCGTGGTCACGAATCCAGAAATATCCTCAGTGCGCGATTCTGACCGCATTCTCGGTCTTTTAGCGAGCAAGACTAAACGGGTGGTGGAAAACCGTACCCCGGTCAAAGAGCATCTGCTGCTCACCCGTTATTCGCCGGAGCGGGTCAGCCGTGGAGAAATGCTCTCAGTGAAAGATATTCAGGAAATTCTGTCTATTCCGCTACTTGGAGTTATCCCGGAGTCTGAAGCAGTGCTGACTGCCTCTAACCAAGGTGTACCAGTGATTGCCAACCGAAACAGCGACGCAGGGATGGCCTATCAGGACTGCGTGGCCCGCTTTCTCGGTGAAGACATTGAGATGCGTTTCATCGACCCGAAAAAGAAGAGTATCTTCAGCAAATTCTTCGGGGGCAATTAAATGGGTTTATTTGACTATTTCAACGCCAACCGCAAATCGGCAGAGGTGGCCAAGGAACGGTTGAGCATTCTGATTACCCGGGACAAGATTCAGCGCGACCGGCCTTCGTTTCTGCCGCAGCTCCAAGATGAGCTATTGGCGGTAATTAAGAAATATGTCGATATCAACCAAGATGATATCTCCATCACCTTGGATCGAGAACAGGACTGCGAAATTTTGGAGTTAAACATTACTCTGCCGGAGAAGTCCTGCCAACAACGGGAAGATAAGCCGCTACCAGAGCGCGAGCGTGAACCTTAGCTATAGCCGAGAAAACGATCTGTTCTGATTTGCTCTAGGCTGATACCGAGCGTGGCGAGCTGGCTTTCCACTGCCTTGACCATCATTGGCGGGCCAGAAATGAGGAAGGTTGAGGCTTCGAGCTGTTGTACCTCAGTCCGAATGATTTCTGCGTTGATGAATCCGGCATGAGCTTGTAAGCGGCTAATAGGCTTTTGCAGGACATGTACTATTTGGAAATTCAACAAATTCACTGCGGCGAGTTCCTGTTCAAAGGCAATATCTTCCTCGTCTGCATTGCCGTAAATCAGAGTAATAGCGCGGCGGTCGTGTTGATGCGCCAATTCAGCTAAAATGCTGCGAATCGGCGTGATACCGATGCCGCCCGCGATGCAAACAATCTGCCCAGCAATCCCCTCCGCTGAAAAGCTCCCCAGCGGCCCTTTGGCCGTGATTTGATCACCGGGGCGCAGGCTTTCAAGGCTCTGACAGTAGGCCGAGCCGGTCATTCGTTTGGTGAATTCAAGAAAATCCTCCTGCGGCCCATCGCTGAAGGAAAGCGGATGTACCAAACTGCCGCTTGCTTCCGGCCAGAGCAACATGTACTGCCCAGCTTGAAAAGAAAAGCCTATCGGTCGGCTAAAACGGTAGCTGTTGGCCTTTGGTGTGCGGGTGATGCGTTCGATGAAGTTGAGTTGCAGTGCCATTTGTTTTTCCTTGTTTGTTATTTTCCCCAGCTTCGCCACGACTCTCCCCGGCTCGTGTGATGGTGGTAGCTAACCACCACAATGAGCAAAAGACAAGAGGTGACTCTCCGTGCTTGCCCAAGATTCGTATTTCTTCAGCATTCCACCACCACCGCCCGGTTGAACTTCATCACTCCGCTGCTCTGCTCCGGCAGAAACGCCAGCACCGCCGGACTTTTTCCTAACCCCAGTAGTGCCATCGCTTGCTCGGAAAGTTCAAGAAAAACCGAATGCTTGAGAAACTCTGTCCGTGAGCGTGTCGAGAAAAGCCCTTCTATATCTTGCGGCAGCTCACGGCGGAGGCGGTCGCGTAGCTCTGACTGTGAGCTTGTCGCCAAATTGTCGGGCAAAGAACGCTGGCCGCAACGCAGCCAATCGTAGCGCAGCAGCTCCAGCAAGAGCGGGCCGTCCTTACGTTGCTGGGCCAGTTCTACCAGCAGATTGTTCATCAGGACTTGCGTGTGCGCAAGGCGGAAGAAGTCATGCGCACGGCAGAGATCAAGCAAGGTTTGGAAAAAGCTACTCGGTTTCTCGCCAGACTGAAGAAGATATCGCCAGATGGAGCGAAAGAAGCGGCTGTTGTAGAAAGACTCCACACATTCGCAGAACTCGTGCAGCTCACTCAGTTGCCCATGCTCTAACCAACGGGTGGCCAGCACCTCGTAAGGCGGCTCGCTGCAAGAGATCAAACCAAATTCCCCAGCCCGCGCTTGCATCTCGGTATCAGGCAGCACTTTGAGCAGGCCAAGCTGGATATAATGAGGAGCGCAGCGGAAGACTCGGTTGAAGGAATCAAGAAAGCTCGCTGCTGTCTCAAAGGGCAGACCGAGAATCAAATCAGCATGAATATGGATGCTGTCGAACGCGACAAGGCGGCGGATATTCGCCTCAGCGTGTTCCACGTCCATGCGCCGCTTGACCGCCGTTAAGGTTTGCTGGTTACAGCTTTGAATGCCAATCTCAAACTGAAAGAGATCGCAAGGCACTTGGGCCAGCAGCGCAAACATCTCCTCGGTAAATCGATCAGGCGCAATCTCAAAATGAAAGCGCACGTTGCTTGCTTCCTTGAGCAGAAATTTCCAAAGAGCAAGGGCGCGTTCCGAGCTGTCATTAAAGGTGCGGTCAACCAGCTTGATAATCATCGGATTAGCCGCAATCAGGCCAGCCAGCTCCTCTTTGACCTGCTCCAGCGGCTTGTGGCGCACGCCTTTGGAAATGGACGACAAGCAATACGAGCAGGAGAACGGGCAGCCGCGCGAGGACTCATAATACACCTGCCGATTTTTTAGGTGGGTGTTGAAATCCTTCTGCCGGTAGGGAGAGGGAAAGCTGCGACTGGGTTCAGCCTGATAGAAAGGCTTCAACGTTCCGACTTGAAGATCGTGAAAAAACTCTTCGCCTGCGCCTTCGATCTCTCCAGCAAAAATGGTGCATTGCATCGGCAGCTCTGCTAAAGCCTGCGCCTGCGGGCCACCAAGAATGATCGGCATCTCCGGCAGCAACTTGGCTATATCAACAACTAAGCGGCGGATGTAAGCGTGATTCCAGATATAGACCGAGAACAACAGAGCCTTGGCAGGCTGGCCGCTAATCCGCAGCAGCGTGGGGTAATACGGATCGTTGAGGGTGAATTGGCTGAGGAGGATAGGCTCATCCGGCAAGTGGCGTTCTAGTTCGGCGCGGACGCAGAATTGAGCCAGGCAAGAGTGGGAGTAGCGGCAGTTGATGCTGATCAGATGGAGCATGGCGTTCCGACGGTTGAATTTCAAGCAGAGTTACCTCAATCTGGGCAAAATTGCAACTGACAGCGGCTCTTGGCTGAAATAAAAGATCGTCACCAAGGCGGCAACTTGGTATATTTCCTCTTCTCTGGCCCGCGCCTGTTTGCTTGTTAATAACTTGTTAACAATTTGTTGATAACGTGTTAGCAACCCTGTTAGGAACCAAGGCAAGGCTGAATTTATTAACAAAGAACTACCAAGTTATCAACAGGGCAATTCGTTTGATACCAGCTTGTTGCGTCTGTTATCAACAAATCAACAGCCCCAATATCAACAAGTCTTTTATATATAAAAGGAGTACTTATTATGCCGTTCCATTTTAACATCGCCAAGAAAGACCTCTTGGACGCGATCAGTGCCCAGCAGAACATCACAAACAAGAAGGGAACACTGGCGATTCTCTCCAACGTGCTACTGGAAGTGCGGAACAACGAGGTGATTTTCACTGGTACCGACTTGGAGGTAAGCCTGCGTCAGATCGTACCTGCCGAGGTTTTTGAAGGCGGAACCCTGACCATTCCCTCGAAAAAGCTCTTTGAGTTGGTTCGCGAATCTGGCTCAGAGACGATCAACTTCAAGGAAGAAGAGAAGAATTGGATTCGCATCAGCGCGGGCAGTAGCACCTATCGATTAGCTGGCATGGTGAGCGAGGAATTCCCCCAGTTTGACCAATACGACGAGCAAGCTCTGGTCGATGTGGAAAGCGACGCGCTCTGCGACCTGATCGACAAGACCTTGTTCTCTATCGCCGCTGACCGCGAGAACATGTACAATCTTACCGCTGCCTTGCTGCAAAAACATGAAGAGGAAGGCAAGACGGTGCTGCGCATGGTCACGTCTGACGGCCACCGCCTCAGCATTATGAACCGGGAAGCTGCGGGTTTAGCCGGACTGGATTTTGGTCAATCAGTCCTGATTCCTCGCCGTGGTGTACAGCAAATGCGCAAGTTCTGCGAAGAATTAGACAACTGCCGGATAGGAGTTGATCAGAAGAAATTAGTGCTGCAAAGCGAAAATTCGGTTTTGGTCATCCGCCTGATGGAAGGAGATTTCCCCGATTTTGAGAATATCCTCCGCTCGCTGTCGAGTGACAACAGCATGATCATTAACAAGATCATGTTTCTTGAGTCGCTGAAGCGGATTAATCTTTTCACCGAGGATATCTTTCATGCCATTCGCTTTGAAGCGCAAGGCAATAGGCTCATTCTGACTTCAGAAAATGCGGATTTCGGTTCAGCAAGAGATGAGATTGAAATCACTTACAGCGGCCATGATCTCTGCATGGGCTTCAATTGCCGCTATTTCATTGAGGCTCTTTCGGTGCTGGAAGGCGATGCCATTTCCGCCGCAGTCAGCTCAGACGAAAGTCCTTGCCTGATCAGCTCGGCGGAGGACAAAGGCTTTCTCGGCATCGTCATGCCGATGAAATTGAGCAGCCCGCCGCCCATCGCCTGATGCGGCTGCATCGTTTTGCGGTTGTTGATTCGACCAGCAGCATAGCCCTTGATTTAGCCCGGCAGGGTGCGGCGCAGGGTACGGTGGTTCATGCTGATCAACAGACCGGCGGACGCGGGCGGAACGGGCGGCAGTTTTGCTCGCCGCCCGGCGGTTTGTATTTTTCCGTGATTCTGCGCCCAGAGCTGGAGCTTGCGGATTTGCCGCTGCTGACCTTGGCCACCGGAGTCGGGCTGTGCCGGGGCATCAGCCGGGCGGTAGGTGTGCAGCTCCAGCTCAAGTGGCCCAATGACCTGTATTGTGCTGACAGGAAGCTCGGTGGCATTCTCACTGAAAGCGGCCCGCTGCGGGCTGGTCTGCCGGAATTCGTCGTGATTGGGGTCGGTATCAATGTCGCTGCCTTGCCGGAAGATTTCCCGCCGGAACTGCGCAGTAGAATCATCAGTCTTGCTGAAGCGGGTGCGGCAAGCAGTCCTATCGCTCTACTGCCAGACTTGGTGGATGAACTGCTATCCGCTGCGGAACAGCTCAAGGCGAACAAGGCCGCCTTGTTGGCCGCGTGGCGGCAGCGGGATTATCTCCTTGGCAGGCCGCTAGAATATTGCAGTGAGGACAAAGTGATCCCGGCGGTTGGCGCAGGGCTTGCCGAGGATGGGCGATATGTTATAATTGACCGCTGCGGCGGTGAGCACCGGGTGATGGCTGGGGATGTGAGTCCTATTATGTTGAACAATAAAAATAAGTAACGTTACTGTAATGACATCACACATATTTCTCTGCCATTCTTCGGCCGACAAAGCAAAAGTTAGGGAGCTATATCATCGGTTAAAAAAGGATGGATATTATCCTTGGCTCGACGAAGAAGACCTCTTGCCTGGGCAAGACTGGCAATACGAAATTCGTAAAGCTGTTCGCTCTTCCAGTATAGTGATAGTTTGCCTTTCCAGAGATTCAGTCAATAAGCGCGGATACGTTCAGAAAGAAATTTGCTTTGCACTTGATGCTGCTGAAGAACAACCGGAAGGAAAGATATTTATTATTCCTGTCCGCCTTGAAGATTGCGAGGTTCCAGCTCGTCTTAGTCGCTGGCACTGGATGAATTTATATGAAGCGAATGGATATCAGCGTTTAATCAAAGCGATAGAAAATGCTCAATGCGATTCAATTAAAAAAGTAAAAAATTTAGAAAAAACTGAATCTGACTTTAAACCAAATATAAACTTTAAGCGTGTAGAAACTAACACCGATAAAGCAAATAAAATTTTTATCAGTAAAAATAAAATTGTAATTACATTTTTTGTCATTGTCGCAACCTTTGTTTTCTTCTATTACAAGCTCTATCCTGCTGAAGTTAAAAATGGCAATCAAAATACAACGCAACAGGACGCTTCCATTCCTAAGAAGGAGAATAATCCTGCTTCTGTGGTCAAAGAAAACAAAGTTGTAACTGCTGACGCAGCAGATCAAAAACAAAAAATAAAAGATACTCAACCTGACAATAATTCCACTTCCATTGAGAAAGTTGACCAAGAGTGTACTGGTGAGTGTGCACAGATGGAAGAAGCAGCAAAACCTTACCGTGCCGTTATTAATAATAAAAAATCAGGAGATGACCAGAAATATATCGCCAATATTTATCTTCAATCTCCATATGAATATGAATGTGAAATCTCATCTGTTAATGAGCAAATAGGTCGCTACGAGTTATTTATTAAAAAATTTCCAAAAAGTAAATTTATTCCTGAAGCACTTGCACAAATAGCATGGTTTAATATGTATCTATTCGACTGTTACGAGAAAGATAGCGATAAAAGACATCTGTTTGAAAA
The DNA here is from genome assembly GCA_026122915.1 of Candidatus Electronema nielsenii. Taxonomy (GTDB): domain Bacteria; phylum Desulfobacterota; class Desulfobulbia; order Desulfobulbales; family Desulfobulbaceae; genus Electronema; species Electronema nielsenii. The sequence continues at coordinate 16,090 of JAGIXO010000011.1, forward strand.
AGTGAAAAGTATTTATAAGAAAATCTCTACAGAGTATAGCAGTCGTAGCTACGCGGTGATCGCTGGAAATATTTTTAATATTCTATCAGATTACGAAAAAAAAGAAAAAAACATAGAACTTTTTAAAATTAACCACGAATATAAGGTGGACGAAAATCATGAGTTCCTTTTAAAGAATATACCGCTATGCACAAATACGCCATAGGCAACATTTAGAGTGCCGCCTCGCGAATCAGCGAGCTTCGGTGCATCAAACTCCTGCTAGATGGGAAGCAGGAGTTTTGAACAACAGTCAAAATGAAGCAAACAGAAAGCAGATGAGATCGTTTGATCTGGAGAAAAATGTACTTAGTAGAACTGATGCCGAAGGCCGTCAAAGATTTAAATAAACTTCCGAAGCAGGATGCGGGGAAGATTGTTGCGCAAATGCAGTCTTTAGAAAACGGACTGACCGGAGATATTAAAAGGCTGACAAATTTCACGCCAGAGTACAGGTTAAGAGTTGGTAGTTATAGAGTGCTGTTTGAAATCAACGGGCACAAAATTGTCGTGTACCGTATCATGCATCGAAAAGAAGCCTATCTTAGAAGGTGATCTTATGGAATTGCATCCGCAGCTTATTCAGAAAGCAGGCAGGAATGAGTTTGTCGTGTTGCCGATTGAAGAGTTTGAAGCTATGACGGAATTGATTGAAACGTATGAGGAACTCAGAGAATTAAGAGCAGCGAAAGAGAAATCTGCTGGTGACAAGTCTATTCCGCTTAGTCAAGTGATTTCCGATCTTGGACTGTAACACAACTTCATGAACGACCAAACAACCTTCCGCGCCTTAGTCGTGCGGGAACAAGACGGCAGCTTTCAACGGGCCATTGAGGAACGCCGCATTGCCGACCTGCCGCACGGCGAAGTGCTGATTCGGGTGCATTTCTCCTCGCTCAATTACAAGGATGCGCTCTCTGCCAGCGGCAACCGGAGCGTGACCAAGAAATATCCGCACACGCCGGGCATTGACGCGGCGGGCGTGGTGGCCGCCTCGACCGTGCCGCAGTTCAGCGCGGGCGACGAAGTCGTCTGCATGTGCTACGATCTCGGTATGAACACGCCCGGCGGTTTTGGCGAATACATCCGCGTTCCGGCAGGCTGGGTGCTGCCCAAGCCGGAGCTGCTTTCCCTGCACGAAACCATGCAGATCGGCACGGCTGGGTTTACGGCTGCCCAGTGTGTGGATAAATTACTGGCCAACGGATTGCAGCCTGAGCAGGGGCCAGTTCTTGTTACCGGCGCAACCGGCGGGGTTGGCTCGTTAGCCTGCGCTCTGCTCGCCCAGCTCGGCTTTGCGGTCACAGCAGTCACCGGCAAGGAGAGCGAACATGACTTCCTGCGCCAGCTCGGCTGTACGGCAATACTGAATCGCCAGCAAGCCGTAGGGCGGGCAGGTGCGGCCCTGCTCCGCGAACGCTGGGCAGGCGTGGTTGACACGGTCGGCGGCGAAATCTTGGCTGGTGCAATCAAAACCACGCAATACGGCGGCATCGTCACCTGCTGCGGCAACGCGGCCTCTGGTGAGCTGCCCCTGACCGTTTATCCTTTCATTCTACGTGGGATTAGCTTGGTTGGCATTGATTCCGCTGAATGTCCGCTCTCTCGCCGGGAAGAAATTTGGCAAAAATTGGCCGGGTCGTGGCGGACCGCTTTGCAGGATGTGCTCAAGCAACTGAGCGTCCGCATTAATCTCGATCAGGTCAGCCAGACCGTGGACGAGATGCTGGCAGGCCGGACACGCGGCAGAATTGTCGTTGATTTGACAGGAGAAAAGACATGACCGTTGAGCATGCGCGAGAAGCTCTGAACATTGAGGCAAAGGGAATTTATGCGGTGCGGGACGCGCTAGGGCAGGAGTTTGTCCAAGCGGTTGATCTGATCATGGCTTGCCCACCGAACCGTCTGATCATCACCGGTATCGGTAAATCTGGGCTGATCGGCCAGAAGATGGCAGCCACCTTCAATTCTACCGGCACACCGTCCTGTTTTCTCCATCCGGTGGAGGCCATGCACGGCGACCTCGGCATGGTCGGCCCAAACGACGTGGTGCTGGCTATTTCCTATTCCGGCGAGACAGCGGAGCTGGGCCGACTCTTGGCTAATCTGAAGGAACGCTCCATGCCAATAATCGCTATGACCAGCAATCCCCGTTCCTCGTTGGCTGAACAAGCGGCAGTTGTGCTTAATGTGGCCGTGCCGATGGAAGCCTGCCCATTAGGGCTTGCTCCGACGGCCTCCACCACCGCTACCCTTGCCTTAGGCGATGCTCTTGCTGTGGCTCTGCTCAGGCGCCGCCGTTTCCGGGCTGAGGACTTCCGGCGCAATCATCCTGGCGGCAGTTTGGGCGAACGGCTGAAGGTGGCCGTGCGCGAGGTTATGCTCACCGGAGACAAGGTGCCGCTGGTCAGCATGAATGCCGAGTTGGAAGAGGCGGTGGCCGAACTGAACCGCAAGAACCTCGGCGCAGTGCTGATTACAACCGCTTCCGGCGAGTTGCGTGGTATTATCACCGACGGCGATCTCCGCCGCTATCTGATCAACAGCCTGCTGCCCAATGCCAGACACAAACACAAGGCGGGGGCAGATATTGCCGAGGTTATGACCACCAGCCCGGTCAAGATCACTCCAGAACTCATGGCTGCTGATGCTCTCAGCTTGATGCAGGAAAAGGATATCACTGTACTCGCAGTGACAGATGCGGCAGGTAAGGTACAAGGTTTGCTGCATTTGCACGATTTACTCGGCAAGGGCGAGTTCCGTTTTCTTATTTAAGGAGGAAAAATGTGCCAACTAAAGGCAGTGCTTGAGCGAGGAGACCGCTGCGAAACCTTGATGGAATCGGTTACTGGCGTGGAAGTGACTGAGGATGGTGTGATTCTCAGCACCTTTTTTGAGGAACCGATGACAGTGCGGGGGGCGCGGGTCAGAAGCATCAGTCTGCTGACCGGTGCGATTCTGCTCATCAGCGAAGAAAAAACAACATGAAGGAGCAAACGATGAACAATACAGACAAAGTACGGGTACTCCTACCGCATTGGCTTGAACACAATCAGGGCCATAGTACAGAATTTCTGCAATGGGCAGATAATTTGGCTACCGAATCGCCGGAAACAGCAGCTCTTTTGCGCAACGCGGTGGAAGCTCTTCAGGCCGCGCAACACGCCTTGACCGAAGCCCTGCATAAAGCAGGCGGCCCCTTAGCTGCGCCGGGGCATGAGTATCATCACCACCATCACAGCTCGCCCCGGTAGGCTATCCACTGATCGGCAACTGGGTCGTAGAGATAAATAAGTTCAAGTTGATACGCGCTGCCTCTGCTCCGTTCGGTGCAGGTCAGTTTGTAGATTTCTTGATTGCCGATTTTTTTGACCAAGCTGAGATTTGGATTGCTGAGATCAGTTGGACGTGAATTTGGATAAACTTCCATAAAGATGCGTCTAAAATTTCGGTTCAACCACGCAGTCTTTCGCTTCATACCTGCTTCGCTACTCAGGCTGCTGACTTTGGCATTGACATTTTCCTCCAATGTCAGCAGCCTGGAATCCTTAGTTAATCTAGGCGTGTTGAAGAGATTTTGAATAGCCCGATAATGGCGAAGCGCATCGGTCAACTCCTTCTGGTTTTCCGCTGTCACTGCTGCGTTGAGCTCACCGCCGATTTCAATCATGGTGATGGTTCTGCTGATTGAATGGGCAGCGTTGCGGTCTGTTTCGTCGAACAATGACAGCTGGTCCGTGAGCAAAGCCAGTGACTGTCGGTAGCCTCTTACTGCGGTAGCGGTATCACCGCTGTCATAAGCCTGCCGCGCTGTCGAAAGCACCTGATGCAAACGAGACTTGGCCAAAAGTCGCTCTAACTCCTGCCGCCGTTCAACCGTAGCGGTTTCTGGATTCTGCTCCAGTAATTTTTTCGCCCGTTCCAGCATTTCAATGGTTTGCTGCCACTGCGAGCCGGTGAAACTTTTTTTGGACTGATCTAATTCGCGGTTGAAGGCAGCGGCGGCTAATCTCTTGCTGATGGCCTCTTTTTCCTTGTCATCTGTCAAGGTTTGGGCAATTTCTAAAGCCTGCTGATAGGTTTTGGCCGCGTTTTCCCACTCTCCGGCAGTTTCTGCCCGTCCGGCATTGACCAATGCCTCTTTCATCCGCAATTGATGCACCCGCTCTTTCAGCTGCTCCGCTTCGACGACTAATCCGCTTTCAGCGGCAAAGGACTGGGCTTTTTCGTAAGCAGCAGCGGCATCACTGACGCTGTTTGCTTTTAACGCCTCGGCTTGTGCGGTCATCTTGTCTAACTGTTCGCGCGCCTTGACCTCTTGAAGCGGTAGATACTGATCTTTGTACTTGGCCTCATTTTTCAATCCGCGCTGAAAGTCCTCATTGGCAAATAATGCAGCAATTTCAGTCTTGATTCGGCTTTTTTCCGGCAAAGGAGTAAGTACCGTTTTCAGTGCCGCAGAAGCGATGTTGATTTTGGCCTCTGCTTGGGGAAAATTTTTCTGTTTGACAAGACCTTGGGCTTCCTGCCAATCGCGCTGCGCTTCTAAGAGGGTATTGCTATCTCTGGTGTAAATTAGCCCACCTACGATGATTACCGCAGCTACCGCAGCAGCAGCTGCAAAAGGCGCGACCGGCACATTCTGCTGCGCTGCTCGGATAATCCTCGATTTGGTTTTGATAACCTCTTTCTTTTCCTTCGGCTCGGCAGGTTTTTCCTTTGGTTTCGGCGGTGGAGGTGGTGTTTCTTTGGCGGATTTTTTTTTCTTTTTTTCTGCGCCGGGCAGCTCGGTTTCCGGCTCGGTTTTTTCTTTGGTCAGGGCAAAAGTATCGAGCATGGACTGCGACTGCTGCAAGCGTCTGCCGATTTCAGCTAAACCGGGTGTATCCACCGCCACGGTCTTGAGCTGGGTAAATACCTCTTGCGCTGCCGCAAAATTGTCCTCATCCTCCAGCACCTTCATGTTCTGGAGCAGTTCATCGCACTTATCTTGCGCGGCCTTGACCTTCTTCTTGAGTATCTCCGTTTCCGGGAGCGCAGGAACTTCTTTCAGCAACCGCGCGGCGATAAATATTTCCTTTCGATCAATATGCGAGCGAATTTCCTTCAGCTTTGGCCCAAAATCCTGTTGAACAACCTGCGGCGGTGTTTCTGGTTCACCGATATCTAAGGACAGATCATCCTCTTGCCCATCCTCTACGCCAAGATCAAAATCTTCCTCAAGTGTTGTCGATGAAGATTCCAGTTCCAGCGATAGCCCCCCTGTTCCGCCTCCTTGATGATCAGCAGAAGCATCGGCCAAAACATCATGAACAGCCTGCGGTGACTCTAACTCCAAAGATAACTCGAAGGACTGCTCCTCAGTGGTTCCTCCTGTCGGCCCTAAATCAAGATCATCAAGCCCCAGATCAAATTCGTCAATTGATTCATCGCTCGCCACTTCTAAGCTGTCAAGTGGCAATTCGGTAGCGTGTTGGGCATACCAGTCTGCTGCTTCCTGATTAAAGGGGTCTTCGAGATTGTAGTTTTTACCACAAATCATCTCGCCGACTTGAACAATGAGCTTGGCTAAAGAAGGACTTTGTTGCCAGTGTGAAGAAATTCGTACTGCATCTGGATCAATATCAGGATGAAAAAGTGGAGTCAGCGGCTTAACAGTGGGCGGAAAATGAGGATAGCCAAAGGGCAGAGTGACGAGGATCACATGCTGAGAAGCCTTACGGATAGTCCCGTCAGCATCCCGCACCATTCCAGCCAGTCGGTATTCAATTTCGTAGCAATCAGGCGGCTCGCCTTCCGTCTGCATTAAGGTAATGCGCGGTTGTTGTTCAAGGATTCGTTTGACTTCCTCGAAATCGGTGGCACGCTGGTCGTTCTGTGAAGCCATTTTTTTCTGCTAAAAGATAAAATCAGTCTTGCGAGATGCAGCTGCATCTCGGCTGGTAAAAAATATTATAGGGTATTTTATTTTTTGAAACAAGCAGCATTCCGGCAAAGTTCGGAAAAATTTCCTTGCGTTTGCAGTTACTATGAGTAAAGCCGAGGTTGTCCATTGGAATTCTTCTGTGTACAATGTCTGCGCAGGCAAATCAAGAGGATTTAGGGAAGGCAAAAAAATGGTAAAATACATTGAGATCAATCCGGTCAATCCGCAACAGCGGCTGATCGGTATGGCTGTGGATGTTCTGAGAAAAGGCGGAGTGATTTGTTATCCAACCGACACCATGTACGGCATTGGCTGCGATATTTTTAATCAAAAAGCGATCAAGCGGGTGCATGAAATCAGGCAGCGACCCCAGCACAAGCCCTTTTCCTTCATGTGCGCCTCGTTGACGGACATCAGCCAATATGCCCATGTCAGCAGCCCGGCTTACCGATTGCTGCGCAAGCATCTGCCTGGCCCCTACACGATGGTGCTGCCCGGTTCTAAATTAGTACCAAAAATCATGCTGACCAAACAAAAAACCGTGGGTATTCGCCTGCCGCAGTCGCCGATCTGTCTTGCTTTGATTGAGCAACTGGGCAATCCAGTGCTGAACACCAGTGCCCTGCGGGAAGACCGTGAAGCCCCAATAGATGGTTTTGCCGTAGAAGAGCTGTTCGGCAGCATGGTGGATTTGATTATCGATGGCGGCGAGGTCTTCCCTGAACCGTCAACGGTAATTTCTTTGGTCGAAGAACTGCCTAAAATTCTGCGGGAAGGTAAGGGTGATATTACACCTTTTATGGAAAAACAGGCATGATAAAAAGCCGGTCGCCTGTTGCGGCAAACCGGCCTGTACATGCTCCAGCGTTTCTTGTTTTTATTGCTCGTCTTCGATTAGGACTTCTTTGAGCGATTTGCTCATAGTGAAGTGCAGGGTTTTTCGGGACGGAATGTCCATCATTCTGCCAGTTTTCGGATTTTTTGTCGTCCGTGGCCTGCGGGTGCGGACAGAAAAACTGCCAAAGCCGCGAATTTCCACCCGCCTACCGTCAGTCAAAGCCTGAGTGATTTCTTCCAGAATGACATCAAGTGCTTGGGCGACATCCTGTTTGTAGTATTCATCGAGCTGCCCGGCAGCCTCGCTTATCAGTTCACGCTTGAGCATGATTGTTTTAATCCTTGTTAATATGCGCGACCGCAGCGCATTCGGCGGTCGCTGAAATGCAGAAAAGGGTCGCAACTTCCCGCAGCGCAGGAAGCTGGACCCTTCTGTTGATGCGCGGAAAACGATGCGCTACCGCTATTCTCCGTCTGCGGAGGCTGCTGCGGCCTTAAGTAAGTCGCCAAAGGTTGAAGGTCCAGAACCCTTCTGTGCCTTCAACACTGCCTCGTCAGTCCCAGTTGGAGTAGGAGCATTAGCCCCGCTGTTGTTGCTGGTACTGCTCCCTTTCTCGTCCTCTTCCAAAGACTTCAGCGAGAGGCCGATTTTACGGTCTTCGGAGGACACATTGATGACCATAGTCTTCAGTATGTCGCCGATGTTGAAATTACCGACTGGTGTTTTGACCTTGTCTTTGCTGATCTCGGACACATGCACCAAACCTTCAATGCCTTCTTCCAGCTGAACAAAAATGCCAAAATCAGTCACGTTGGTGATGGTACCCTCAACAAAGCTGCCGATGGGGTAATTATTGAAGGCAGCCTGCCAAGGATCGGGCTTCAACTGCTTGACACCCAAGGAAAACCGCTCGTTATCCTTGTCAATCTTGAGAACAACTGCCTGAATCGAATCGCCCTTGGCGTACTTCTCAGAAGGATGTTTAATCCGCTCAGTCCAAGATAGATCGGAAACATGGATCAAACCATCAATGCCCTCTTCAATACCGATGAAGATACCGAAGTCAGTGATGTTTTTGATCTTGCCTTCAATGATCGCACCTATAGGATAGCTTTCCTCAACCACGTCCCAAGGATTAGGCTGGAGTTGCTTCATGCCCAACGAAATGCGCTTGGTTTCGGCCTCAACTTTCAGCACTTGCACTTCAATTTCTGAGCCAACACTGACAATCCGGGAAGGATGGCGCGGCTTCTTAGACCAGCTCATTTCGGAGATGTGGACCAAGCCCTCAACGCCTTCTTCCAGCTCAACAAAGGCACCGTAATCGGTAATGGAGACCACCTTACCAACAACTTTTGCTCCTGATGGGTACTTTTGCGGCACAGTCTCCCACGGGTCTTGACGAAGCTGCTTGATGCCCAAGGAAACGCGGTCGGAATCTTGATCGTACTTGAGAACTTTGACCTCGATTTCCTCGCCCACAGCGTAGAGCTTGGAAGGATGAGAAACCCGGCCCCACGACAGGTCGGTGATGTGACAGAGACCGTCCATGCCGCCCAGATCAATGAACAAACCGTAATCGGTGATATTGGTGATCGCGCCAACCACGGTCTGACCCTCTTTGAGGGTGGAACGCATCTGCTCGCGCAGTTTGGCCCGCTGCTCCTCCAGAATAGCCCGGCGAGAAATGACCACGTTGTTGCGCTTGCGGTTGAACTTGAGGATTTTGAACTCAAAGCTCTGACCGATCAGCTCATCCATATCCTTGACCGGACGCAGGTCGATCTGCGAGTAAGGCAAGAAGGCGGGTACGCCGATATCAACGGACATACCACCCTTAACCCGACTATCAACTCGGCCCAAGATGGTGAGGTCTTCCTCCTGAATCCTGGCGATTTCTTCCCAGACTTTGATGGCAATGGCCTTCTCGCGGGAAAGCAGCAGGCCGCCCTCCTCCTTTCTTTTTTCGATGAAGACTTCAAACTTGTCGCCGAGTTTGATCACGCGGTTCGGATCATCAGTGCGGAACTCCCCAATCGGGATGTAGCTTTCCGCCTTGTCGCCCACGTCGATCAACACTGCGTCGGCGTTGACTCCGACCACAGTGCCCATAGCGACTTCTTGGACGGTGATCACCGTGTTGTTGTCTTCCTGCTCGAAGAGTTCAGCAAAGCTGATATCTTCCATGCCACTTTCTTCCGCCGCTGCTGCGGGCCGAGTTCCCTTGTCAGTCATGGGTTTGTCGTTCCTCTGCTAACCGGTTATGCCGGTCGTCAGTAAATGAATGCGTTGTGCCGTTGATTTTGTCCGCTGCCCCCCATGAGCAGCGGCGATAAAAAAGGACTTTTACCAGAGATATCCCTGAAAAACAACAGTTTCATGCTGAAAAGCCGTCTTTTTTTTCCGCAACCTTATTTTTTTCCGTAAGAAGCTAATTCTTCGAGGAGCGGGCCAAAGAGCTGCTCGTAGTACGGAATAGCCCTGTGCAGGATGGGTTGGAAGTTTTTCATGTCCTTTTCCGCTACCACCAAGTTAGCACTGTTAGCCAAGGCTTGGATATCGTAAAGACTGGTAAATTCAGGCCCAATAAGAATATAAAAGGTGTAACGTCGTCGCGACATGGGCATTTGTCGCATGTAATTATGAAAGGTGGAATCCTTTAGCTCGCCCGACTCAAAGCCGGTGTGATAGACAATGCAGGCATAACTCATTGATTGGGTTTCGTGAATGGCCTCTTCCGCTGTTGTGACTGCCGAAGCCTGATAGCCAAGAGCCTCCATCGAAGATGTGATCAAATGCCGCATGTTGTCGTCGCCATGAAGGACCAAGGCCATTGGCACATCCCTAGCATGGTCGTTGAACTGCATGTCTTCATTTTCTTTGCTTTTCATCCAGTCCATGTTGGGCGGTGGCGGCGGCTTGACCTGCTCGGCTGGATTAGGCGGCGACTCTACTTTGGGCGGAGCTGCCGGAGTAGTGGCAGCGGCTTTGGGTGCGCCTTCCACTTGGCCGGAAGCATCAAGAGGCATGGGCTTGGTACAGTGCGGGCATTTGAGCGGCAGCTTCTGGCCGGGCTTGAGAGCCTTCAGAGCCTGCTCGATTTTTGCCATCTGAGCTGCATTAAATGTAAGCGCACCCTGACAGTGGGGGCAATTGCTGATCATGGTGTTCTCCGCTGATGAAACTGTTCAGGAACAGTAAACTTTTTTATTTCTTTTCCTCTTCCACCTGCTCCATTGCCAAGCCCATGATATTGGAGGTGCTTTCTCCACGGGTTGACCTGATGGTGTCCATGCCTCGTTTGATCACGCTGCGGTTGGAGCAGTAGGTCATGGCAACTTCCTCAGTGATCAGACCTTGCCCGAAAAGCTGCAAAATGTGTTGATCAAAGGTGCGCATGTCTAAGGTCGAGCCTTCCTCAAGAACACTGTAGAACGTCTTGTCTGTTGCCACATCTTCGCCGTTGAGGATCAGGTCTTTGACGCGCAGACTGATGTGAAGAATTTCTAACGCTGCCGCCCGGCCTCCGCCGACTTTGGGCAAGAGACGCTGGCTCACTACCCAACGGATGGTGTCAGACAGCCGCACCCTGATCTGGGCCTGCTCATCGTGTTCAAACATGCCAATGACCCGGTTGATCGTCTGCCCTGCATCGATGGTGTGCATGGAAGAAAAAACCACGTGGCCGGTTTCAGCAGCGGTGAGAGCAATTTCTAAGGTTTCACGGTCGCGAATCTCGCCAACAAAAATGACCTTAGGTGCTTGGCGAAGTGCGGCTCGCAGCCCGTTGGCAAAGGTGTCAAAGTCATCGCCTTGCTCGCGTTGATTAAAAGTGGCCTTCTTATGCGGATGGACGTATTCTATCGGGTCTTCAAGGGTGACGAGATGAACGGCCCTCGTTTCGTTGATTTCGTTGAGAATAGAGGCCAGCGAGGTGGTCTTGCCTGTACCGGTACCGCCGGTAAAAAGAATCAGACCGTTTCGCTCCTTAGCCATCTTATAAAAGCAGTCAGGAAAACCAAAGTCCTTGATTGATGGAATCTTAGTTTCTAACTTTCGCAGCACTGAGGAATAGCAACTTTTTTGCGTGAAGACGTTGACGCGGAAGCGGGCAGAATTCTCTAAGGTGTAGGAAAGGTCACAGGAACCTTTGCTTACTAAATCTTTGAGCAGTCGGGGGTTGCCGTGGATCAGGTTGAGGGCGAAAACCTCGGTCTGAAAGGGGGTAAGCACCTCCACCGGTGGCTCGACCTTGACCGGCGTGAGTCCGCCGTCGATTTCGACCTGTAGGCCTTTGCCAACAGTGATGTTCAAGTCAGACACGCCTTTCTTCGTACCCAACATAGACGCGACCCAGTAGGCGACTTCCGGCTGCTTCATAGATGACCCCGCTGATAATTAAAATTGAGCCTGATTGGTGTAGGCAATAGGTTTCCTTGGTTACGATGCAGTTCAAGTATGAGACTACAACCGACAAACTGCAAGCATTTTTTCATCTTGGGTAAATCCTTTATATCGCAGAATGCTTGCTTTCAACATGTGATGCAACTCACCTGCAAGCAGCCAGTAAAATCATCCTGTCGCACCTGCGC
>JAGIXO010000110.1 GCA_026122915.1 Candidatus Electronema nielsenii
CCATCACTTTGGCCGTTGAAACAAGGTTCATGATCGTCTGCTTGACTTGGGCGAGCGAGACCACCTGCACATCCGGCAGCTTGTAGAGTTTCTCCTCCAGCAGGGCGATATTGGCATCCTTCTTTACTTTGATGCCAAGGCCAGTCAGCTCGCCGGGTTTGTCAAATATCTTCTGTACCGCCTTGAAGGGAATAAAGATAGTGCCGTCATCTTGGGTGCCAGTACGTTTGAGAATCCCCACCACTTTGAGTTCGACATTCTTTTCTGGAATGAGGAGGATGTCGCCGATCTCGCGCTGCTCCAGCTCGGCAGCTTCATAGCCCAGCACTGCTTCATACGCTGCCGCATCCTTGAACCAGCCACCTTGCTTGAATTCTAAATAGGTCTTCATCTGCGGATAGGTGGCTGGGTCAACACCAAGATAGGCTGCCATGCCGCCGCTCTCGCCTTTATTGGGATCAAAGATGGCCTGCATCAGCATCGGGGTCATCTTCTCAACTTCGGCATTAGTAGCAACCTCTTGCACAATACTTTCCTTCATGTAGCGCAGGCTGGTGCCGCCTTTCAACATCAAGGTGGCTGCTTCATAAGGACAACCCTTGGCCGTCACCACAATCTGAAATCCCATGTTGTCAATGTCGCGGTTGAGTGAAGCCTCATATCCCTTGTTGAAACCCATTAAGCTGGCAAGTACCCAAGCGGAAAGACCAACACCAATGATAGTTAAAGAACTTCTGACTTTCTTCCGCAGGAGGTTCTTGTAGCAGACTTTATAGATGGTGAGCATAGTCGTCTCACTTGGCCTGAAAAGATTGCAGATGCTTGTTAGCGTACACAAATTCATCCATCAGAATCAGGTTTTTCTTGGTCGCCCGCAGCGATGCTCTAAAGTCTTCTTCCGCTTCCAGCACTGGATTCTTGATCTGATCTACCTTGCCAAGTGGCACGCTCTTACCTGTCTTCACATCATACGGGTAAAAATCAACTAAGCTCAAGCCTTCAAACTGCTTACCAAAAGCCGGTTCGCGTAGCTGGTTAGCGGCTCTGGAGGTGAGCTTTTGGAAATAGAATGCCTTGATCGTACCTTCCATGTCCAGCACGAGAAAAACCTGAATACCGCCGTATTTACCCTTCTGATTTACACCGTGGATATAGCCAATATTCTCTTTGTCTTTGAAAATTTCATAGAGCGTGTAAGGCACATCAGCGGTTTCATATAAGCCCTGAAAGGAATCACCAAGACGCTTTTCGATTTCCTTTAACAAAGGCTGGCCACCGAGCTTATCAATAGAAAGGTAATTCGTTTTGTAGCTTGTTGATTCCGGGAACAAGCGTACCACATCCTTATCCGGGTCGTTGAGATCACAGCCCACGGCGGCCTGCGCAGTGCCTGCCGGTGAAAGACAGAGCAGCATCAGCAGCACAATCATCTTCATCAGCATGATACGTTCCCCTTACAGCACCTTGCTGTAATAATAGATTTGGAAAATCGCCCGCTGCTCGTCTTCAAGCTCATCATATTGATACATGGCCCGCAGAGTGATTTCATCAGTGAGCTGATAAGCAGGCCCAGCCGCAAACTCAAAGCCGTCTGCATCGCCGATCTTGCTGTATTCCGGCTGAAGTTCCAACTTCAAGCGGCCTTCGTCTAAAAGATTAACACCGAAGCGGGCAAACAAGGCATAAGCATCTTCGTCCATACTGGTGCCGCCCATTGCCTCAAAACGGGCCTCGTAATTATCCCAGAAATACGAGAAATCCAGCCCAGCCAAGGACAGTTCCATCGGCTCATCGTGCATGACTTCATAGCCCATAGTGTGCAGGGTTTCGCCGTGTGCGAGCGAGAAACCGAGACTGTAATTGTCCTGACTGAGAAAGCCCTTGCTGATTCGCGCGGAGGCGAGATAATTGCCCTCAAAGCGGAGCGGCATTCCGCTGCCCGTGGTCAGCGAACTGCTGATGTTTCCCCACGCAAAATCACGGCTCACGCCCATACCCCAGTCGCGATCAAAGCCGAAGCCATCCATTGTCAGCGTTGGCAGCAGCAAGGCATGGGTGTCGAGAACCGAGGAAAGACCCAGCGCGGGTCGATTATGGCCGAGCCAGATATCTGACCAGCCTGCCTTGTATTTGAAATAGGCGTTGTAGAGCTGCGGCTCAATTTCATCTTCTGCATCAGGATCATAAGCAAGCCTGCCCTGAAGAGCGATCATGCCGTAGTCGCCGCTGTCACCAGAGAGCCGCTGGATGAAGTCAAAGCCGACCGAGGATTTCTGCATCACGTCTTCCGCGCTTTCAGAATGAAAGATGATGTCATCCTCTTTATCTGAATATCCGGCCACGCCTTGGGCTTCAACATAGAGCAAGCGGCTGGAAGCAGAGGCAGCGGATGGAAGCACAACACATCCGCAAAGCATGAAAACGACAGTCAGGACACGCATGACATAGCTCCTTAATCAGATATCGAACGTAATGATACCTCGAAAGATTACCTTGTCCTCTTTGCGGAAGACTAACTTCACTTCCCAGCCGCCCGGCATAACCACATCTACCGGCAGAAGATACGCGCCCTTCTTGTTCAGCTTGAACTCTTTCTCGCCGGTATCATGATGACTCATTGACGGCATTCCAGAATCACCGGTGATCTTGAGCGAAGTGTTTTGCTTACCGTCTTGATCAACAACTTGAATCTTGAGAATCGAAACACCAAGCTGCGGCTTCTTGTCAAACTGATAAACAAATGAATACTCCGTGCCGATCTCAATCTTCTTGCCTTCTCCCGGCAGCGGCTCGTAGTTCGCGTCTTCCGCATGGGCAGGAAGAGCTACGGCGATGAAAAATACGGTCAGAATACAAAGCTGGAGCAGGTGATTGAAACGAATGCGCATGACGAATCTCCTTAATCAAGATGGTGTTGTACTGTGATAAACGACTCCACTCAAACCCTACTCTGTGCCAGCAGGCTTGTCAACGAACTCCAGATGTTTTCCCAGCCAGCTCAGACGTTGAAGCGGAACAACATGCAGTCGCCGTCTTTGACGACGTACTCCTTGCCTTCTGAGCGAAGAACTCCTTTGTCGCGGGCAGCTGCTTCAGAGCCGCAAGCTACATAGTCGTCATACGCAATGACCTCAGCCCGGATGAAGCCTCGTTCAAAGTCGCTGTGAATCTTGCCTGCTGCGCCCGGAGCGGTAGTGCCTTTGGTGATCGTCCACGCCCGCGTCTCCTTTTCGCCCACGGTGAAATAGGTCATCAGACCGAGCAGTTCATAGCCAGCGCGGATTAAACGATGCAGGCCCGGCTCTTCCAAGCCCATGTCGGCCAAAAACTCTTGCTGTTCTGCCGCATCAAGGATACTCAATTCCTGCTCAATCGCTCCGGCGATAGTAACAACCGAGGCACCTTCTTGCGCGGCAAGTGCTTGCAGACGTTGCACATAATCATTACCCGCAGCGATGTCTTGCTCGCTGACATTCGCCACATATAACACTGGCTTGGTTGTAAGCAAGCAGAGTTCTCGGAGCAACTCGCGCTGCGGCTCAGTCTCCGGCTTGATGGCACGGGCGGGGAGTCCTTTATCTAAGACTCCGTGCAGCTGCTCCAGAAAGGCTGCTTCCTCAATAAGTTTCCTGTCCCCGGATTTGGCTTGGCTTTGGGTTTTCTTCAGCCGCTTGCTCACGGTGTCTAAATCAGCCAGCACCAATTCCATTGAGATGACTTCTGCATCTCGGATAGGATCAACCGAACCATCAACATGGACAATGTTATCATCCTCAAAGCAGCGGACAACATGCAGTACCGCATCTACCTGCCTGATATGACCAAGAAACTGATTACCCAATCCTTCACCTTGCGAGGCACCCTTGACCAAGCCCGCGATGTCCACGAATTCCATCTGGGTTGGCACGGTTTTGCGGGTTTTAGCTAAAGCAGAAAGGATATCTAAGCGCTTATCCGGTACCGGTACTACGCCTACATTGGGTTCGATGGTGCAGAAAGGGTAGTTTTCCGCTGCAATTGCTGCTGCGGTTAACGCATTGAAAATAGTTGATTTGCCTACGTTAGGTAGGCCGACAATACCGCACTGGAAACCCATGATTGCCTCGTTATAGAATGTTCTGCTGAATGTTTCTGTCAAAGATGAATGAACCACTGACCCGGAAATAAAACATACAGGGCGGTTTTACGGAAGAGATTTTTGAGGTCAGGACAAGGTGGCTGACCTGCTGCTTTCACGCCTTTGCAAAAGGTACCCTAAGAGAAGTTCGTCTCCTTACCTCTTTTTCTCCTCTATGAGGGATTTTTATCACCAGCCTGCTTGACGCGCCCGGAGGCATACGTATGCCTCGGCTGGAGGCAACAGGTTGGGACGGAGTGAGGCAACCTGCTGGGACGCTCGGCACCAACCTGTTGGGACCAAGGGGAGGCATACGTATGCCTCCCGCCGCCGCGTCCGGCGCGGCGCAGCGGGCGAACGATGTTTCGCCCCTACCGTGCCTTGAGCTGGGCGCGAACCCTTGTCAGTCCCTTGCGGAATTGTTCCAAGGCAGGATGACCAATCTCCTCGGCAAGCTGCACAGCGCGGCTCATGTAAGGTTCCGCCTTGCGCAGATCGCCCTGCTTCACGTAGATACCACCAATATTCCAGCTCGTCACCGCTTCCCCGCGCTTATCGCCAATCTCCTGCCTGATGGCGAGGCTCTGCTCCAGATACTTCAGGGCGGTAGCGTAGTCGCCCCACGCAAAGTAAATCAGGCTGATGTTGTTCAGCGTCGTGCCTTCCACTGCCTTATCGCCAATCTCCTGCCTGATGGCGAGGCTTTGCTCCAGATACTTCAGGGCGGTAGCGTAGTCGCCCCACGCATCGTAAATCAGGCTGATATTGTTCAGCGTTCCTCCTTCGTGGGTCTTATCGCCTATCTCACGGAAGAGGACAAGGTTCTGCTCATACAGCGGCAGAGCTTTGTCATAGTCCCCGCTTGCCCGATGAATCTCAGCAATGTTGTTCAGCGTTACGCCTTCGCCTGCCTTATCGCCAATCTCCTGCCTGATGGCGAGGCTCTGCTCCAGATACTTCAGGGCGGTAGCGTAGTCGCCCCACGCAAAGTAAATCAGGCTGATGTTGTTCAGCGTCGCGCCTTCGCCTGCCTTGTCGCCAATCTCCTTATCAATAGCCAGGCTTTGCTCATACAGGGGCAGGGCCTCGCTGTAGCGGCTAACACGCGTGAAGTCATAGCCTGCGTTGCCCAGACAGAACGAGCGTTCCTCCTCCGGCAGCAGGGCAGCCGCCTTCTGCCAGTACGCGGCGGC
>JAGIXO010000111.1 GCA_026122915.1 Candidatus Electronema nielsenii
GATGTGGAGATGGGGGGAAAGGGATTCATACTCTGCGGTCGTTTAGACGGCGGAACATCTCAGCAAGCAGCAGGCCGCAGGCAAGGCCGAGGGTGTTGGCGGCCAAGTCCAACCATTCGCCATAGCGGTTCACATAAGGCTGGATCAGCTCTATCATGCCGCTGTAAAGAACGAAGCAGAGGAAGATCGCAGATATACGCTTCGGACGGCGCAGACCAACCGGGAACATGAGCGCGGCGTAGGCGATCAGGTGCAGAGTCTTGTCTTTGCCCGGCACAGAGGGCAAGGCAGGCAGCGGACTGAGCGAGAGGACAGTAATAGCTGCCAGCGTGAAGGCTGTGCAGACTATCCAGTAAGTTTTGATCAGATTCAGCAAGCGCATCAGTGTTCGCCGCAGGATAATGATTGATGGTTGACCGCGACAGCTTGAAGCAGCATAGCAGGCAGCCCGGATGGAATCAAGAAAATAGCGGACAGCGCATCTCCCTGTAATCCTTTTCCTGTTAGCGATATTCCCCAGAATATGCTGAACTGCGCTCAGATGATTCAACAAGCAAGTTCACACCTTCCATCTTCTTCGCCTACGGCCTTTGTGATCCTCGTTGACAAAGACGAGCGGTATGTGGCGATCCAGCAGCAATTTTCAATCAACACAGCTGTTTCCTTGACAACCAGCTCAGTGCTTCGTATTCTGGCTCTTTGTTCTTCACCACCACGGTACTGCTCTGGAGTATCATTCTTCTTAACGCGCTGTTGCTTGTTTATTTCTGGTGGTAGAAAGAGAGGGCTGGCTTTGTTCTTGCCTGAGTCGCTCATTTTCTGCGTGGTCAGCATTTTCATATAGAGCGAAGAAAAAGCCAAAGAAGATGCCAATCGCAAAGAAGATTCGGGCGATGCGGTCCCAAGCTAACTCTTTCCCGTGATGCAGATAGCTGATCATCCTAGTGAGAATATACGTAAAGCCGATGCAATAGGGCGCAGTGGTCAGCAGCTGCATGATCGTACCAGCCAGCATTTCTCCAATAGTCTTACCGCCCCGCAGATGAAAGAAGAGATACACTGCGGCAGCAATAACAAAGGTAATCCTTTCATACATTGTTTTCATTATGAATACTCAACGATTGTGCGTTTTCCCAGATACCTTACCCAAGGACGAAATACTGTTCCCTCTTGTACAGTTTTTTGCTGAAGCTGTCTATATCGCGCCTGCGGAAAATGATCTACCCAGCAAAAACGAGCTGCCGCCTGTCGCTGGCGATCTGCTTGAACAGGGCTTACTTCGTTTCCACTGTCCTGCCCCGCTGGGTGCTGATCAGGATCGTTTTCTTTGCTTGGTTAAGGAAATGCAGCAGCGGCCCAGTGATTACGCTGGGTTATCCTTGGCTGGACGACTGAGTCGCAACGAAGCGACGGAAAGCAAAAATACTATCATCAGCGCAGTACGGCGGCAGAGCAGTGGTACTGCGGAAAAATCCAGCACAGACGAGGAGCAAACCAGCATTCTTTGGCAGGCGCGGTTGGTGTTAAAATTAGGGGAAATCGTGGAACGACAGGAGGAGGAAATCCGGCAGAGCCTCCGCCGAATTAGCCTCCGAGAAAGCAGCCTGCTTCAGGCGTTGCGCAATGATCAAACCACAGCTGCGGCCAGCGCGGATCGCCCAGCGGACAGCAGTCGGATACGTCTGCGGCTCAAGGCATGGCGTAACTTAATCACCTTGGGGAGCCAACCGCTCCCTGCCAGCAGTTTCGTCACTGCTGACCGGGATGCCTTTGAGATATTGATGGAAGAAAGCGGTGCGGAAAGCCAGCCAGTTCTTAGCTTGTCCCTGCCTGCTGTTTTAGCTGGCGGCAATCATGCTGAAAAACGATTGGCTTTTCGTTCAGCGGCAGCTAAGTTGCTTGAAGACTTACCAGCTTCCTTTGATCAAAAGACATGGGACGTTCTACTTGAGCAGCATTATCCGGCAGAAGAACACGGCAGATGCCGATTGTCTCTGTATTGCCTGCCCAAAGTCAAAGTTACGCCACAGGTGCTATTGAGCGGAAGAGTGATCTGCATTTTAGAGCCGCAGGCGTGATGAGACTTCTTGCATAAGCTACAAGTTACGCAGTCGGCGAAGCTGCGCACTCACTAATCAACCTACTCAGATGAATAAAGTTCTCCAAGGTCAGTCGTTCGGCCCGTACTGCCGGAGCTAATCCAGCAGCAGCGATGCAGACGGCTACTTCCTCTCTGCTGGCCAAAGCAGCTGCGGCTAATCCATTGAACAAGGTCTTTCGTCGCTGACCAAAGGCTGCGCTGACAATTCGTTTCAGCATCTGCTGGTCAAAGGCATCGAGTTTGCGCACCCGCTCTGGTACAGGATGAAAGACAAGCCTCACCAGCAACGAATCTACCTTAGGTTGCGGATGAAACTCCTCTGGCCCAATCTCCAGCAGCAGCTCAACCGTGGCGCAGGCAGCTAACAGCACGGTGGGTGCGCCGTAGTCCTTAGTACCGGGTTGAGCGAGCAGCCGCGCGGCCACCTCTTTCTGAAGCATAACCACCGCAGAGTCGATCAGCTCGCTGTGTTCAATCAGCTTGAATAAGAAAGGCGAAGAAATGGAGTAAGGCAGATTAGCAACAATCTTCAATTGGCCATATTCTTCTGCTAACGCGCGAAAATCAGCAGTCAACACATCCTGATGGAGCAGACGGACGTTGTTGGGTAGGTCTTGCTTTTTTTCATGCAAACGGATAATACCGGAATCCATTTCCAAGCCGATAACTTGGCCTGCACGTTCTGCTAAAGGCCCGGTTAAGGCACCAAGGCCGACACCAACTTCGATAACCGTGTCTTCTTTGCTGAGGTCTGCCAAATCAGCGATATGTTCAGCAGTGTGCTTATGAACAAGAAAGTTCTGGCCTAATTTCTTTGAGGCTGCTAATCCTTGCTGGCGCAGCACGGTCTTACTTCTTTGATAAAACATAGGTTCAGCTCCGGCTGTCCAAACGGTGTTTAAGGGCGCGTTTTTTCTTGATTGCCCAGAAAAATTTACGAGAAAATAAATAGCTGATCAGCCCTGTTACTAAGCCGATAATCGTTCCTCCGGTCAGTAATACGCCCAAGGTTTCTAAACCCAGCCCGCTTATGGCCGCTAATCCGACCCGCAACCCAATATCAAACTTGAGCAGGGCGGAGCGCAGTTGCGTCCACGTGCAATGGCCATGCAGGATGGCGTTGCCCACCTTCCAAGACAGATAATACTGAAACATCACCGTCAAGGGATTGTTGACCACTGTTGAGGAGATGAAGGCAGCTACTGTACTGATCCGCAGCAGCACAGTCAGTGAAATTAAAAAGATACTCTGTGGCATCAGGGGGAGATTGCCGATAAAGACCCCGAAGCCCACACCTCGGGCTAAATATTCAGGGTCGCCTTTTAACCGCTTAACCCGCAGATAATAATACTTCAGCGCACGTAAAAGAGTTGTTTTCCTTATTGGCATTGTTCTTTATTAAGTCTACATTTCTTCAGTCGCCGTTCACGCACAGCGCGGAAAAACTTGCGGGCAGGGAAATAGCTGATCACGGCAACGGGCAGGCCGATGATCGCCCCGCCGGTTTCAATCACCGCGATGGTTTTAATACCCAAGCGACTGAGAGCAATAAGACCATCCAGCACGCCTTGCTCTCCTATGACTCGCAGAGCTTCCTGTATTTGCGTCCACTCAGCCCAGCCGGGTAAAACAACATTGCCTACCTGCCACGTGAGATAATACTGAGGGATAAAAGTCAGGGGATTACTAACTAACACTCCAGCAATAAAGGCAGACAGGGTGCTGACCCGCAGGAGGATAGTTAAAGGGACAAGAATAAAAGTCTGCACCGGAGCTAACGGCAGAATTCCTAAAAATATGCCAAAAGCAAAGCCTTTGGCAAGATATTCTGGGTCACCTCGTAGTCGCTTAATCCGCAGATAATAATACCTTGGCAGACGCGGCAGCTTACGGAGCAAGTTGCCTATTATTGTCATGTTCTGTTGTCCAGTCGGTGTCTCTTTAGTCGTCGCTCCCGAACAACATAAAAAAACTTGCGAGCGGGAAAATAGCTGATTACCGCCATTGGTACACCCATGAGAATACCGCCAAGTAACAGTACCAGCAGAGTATCAAAACCAAGGCGACCAAAAGCAGCTAATCCGTCAATCAAGCCGTGCTCGGCAATGACTTGGAGCAAATGGTGCAGCTGCTCCATCGAGCCTTTGCCGGGCAGGATAGCATTGCCAATCTTCCACGCTATATAATACTGAAAGGTGACAGTGAGCGGATTGTTGACGATGATCGAAGCAATAACCGCCGCTACTGTACTTACCCGAAAATAGACCGTGATTGGAATGAGAAGCAAGGTCTGCGGGACTAAAGGCAGGTTGCCCATAAACACCCCTAAGGCTACACCTCTGGCAAGATATTCTGGATCACCCTTGAGTCGCTTGATCCGCAGCAAATAATATCTTGGCAGGCGCAGCAGCTTTTGGAGGAAAAGCGGCATCATGTCAGTTGAGCGGAGAACGTGAGAACGCATCTGCATCTGAGCCAACCGTATTTCCAGCAACGAACTGATGATAACCAGCCAAGCCTATCATTGCGGCGTTATCAGTGCAAAATACCGGTGACGGCAAAAAACATTGCAGGTGCTCTTCGGCGCAGCGAGTACGTATCTGTCGCCGTAGCGTACTATTGGCTGCCACACCGCCGCCCAGCACCACCCGCTGATGCCCGCATCGTTTGGCAGCTGTAATCGTTTTCTCGGTCAGCGCATCGACTACGGCCTGCTCAAACGAGGCGCAGATATCTGCTTTTGGCACAGGCAGTTCTTGCTGGCGAAAGCGGCTGACCTGATTGGCCACTGCTGTCTTGAGACCGCTGAAACTGAAATCAACGCTGCCATCTGCTAAAGCGCGAGGAAAGGCAAAGGCATCAGCGCGGCCTTGCTCGGCCAAGGTACTCACCGCAGGTCCGCCCGGACAGCCTAAGTTCAGCATTTTTGCCACTTTGTCAAACGCTTCGCCTGCCGCATCATCGCGGGTACGTCCTAAGAGCCGAAACTCAATCGGGCTACTGACCGCAAAGAGTGAGCTGGTACCGCCAGAAACCACCAGTGCAGTATAGGGAAAGGTCGGCTTTTCCTGTTCCAAAAGAATGGCTAATAAATGCCCGGCTAAGTGATCTACACCAACGCAGGGAATTTGTCGCACCAAGGCCAAGGACTTAGCAAAGGTGA
>JAGIXO010000112.1 GCA_026122915.1 Candidatus Electronema nielsenii
CTTCAACCAGCTGGGCATTGTAGCGGTTGCCTGTCACCAGCATCTCGTAGATGCGCACGCTCTCCATCAACGAGATAACGTTAGAGCCGAGCGGGAAAGACAGCACTGGCTCTAACTTGCTAACGACTCCGGCCTCACGAGCCAGTCGGATGAGATACTGAAGACCGAGCATGATCCGATAGTCCCTGAACCTGACCAGCATTTCTACAGAATAGGGCTGCTGCTGGGCCATAATGGCTCGCTCTGTTGTAAGCAGCCGCTCGACGATGGCGGTGCCGCCCGCACTTACTCTGCCTTCGAGCAGGACGTTGCTCCAGAGTGTTTCCTGTTCTGCTGCATACATGGAGGAAAGACGACGACGCAGCTCAAAGGGGTCCACGAACTGCCAGCTTTCTGGGAGGCTGCTGCGCAAGGTGAAAACCAATCGCCCCGCAGTATCCTCAGCTAAGGTACCAAAAGAACGATCTACAGTGGGTTGCTGTAGCTCCTCCGTCGCATTCGGGAAAAAGCTCTGCACCTGCACTGCTGGCATGTCGATCTGGGCAAGATGCTCGCGGTATCTATCCAACTGCTGCCGCCGCCGTTGTAAATCAGGCCAGCTGAGACCACTACTACTGAGCAGGCCGAGCTGCTTTTGGTATTCGGCTTTCTGCTCGGCCTTCAGTTTGCTGGATTGCATCAAGCTGAATATCTGCGCCCGGAATTTGCCGAAAGTTTGCCCGCAGCCAATGGTTTTCCAGCGGGACAGCTCGTCTTGACGGCCTTCGTACTGGAAATCTGCCTCTGCCTTGCGTACTGCCTGCTCGTATGCCGCACAGTCCAGATCAGCAGGGGATATACGCAGGCCAAAGTTAATTTGCATCCGGCGGCTGAAATCCTGATAGGTTTCGTCTGGTCTCGGAGTCATATCAACTGAGGTCGCTGTTTCTAACAGGCCAGCAGGGGTGAGTTTGTCAGTGAGGTGATAAAGCAACCACACCGAGGCCACGTTTTCCGACTTAACTCCGGCCCAACTCATAGAGACATGCGAGAAAGGGCTTTTGTGATCCGGGCGGGGAAAATAGGCCTGATCACGGAAGATAAAGACCCGGCGGCGGTTGTCGAGATGATCGAGCGGACTCCAGCCGAGCTGGAGCGCAGCGGCATAGAGAAAGGGCTTCATGGTTGAACCCATCAGCCGTCTTGCATCCGCTGCTCGGTTGAAAAAGCGGTTATCAACCCCACCTGCAAGCGCACGCACCGCACCCTGTTGCATCACTAAGGCCGCGCCTTGTAGCTTGGGATAGCGTTCTAACTCCAAGGCCAGCACACCATCGAAAATGTCCGTTTCCCGCACGCTGACATAAACTTTGTCGCCGGGCTTGAGCCGCGCTAACAAGTCAGTCAGGTCTTTTTTCCCCGGCTTGGCCCATTGCTGCCGCCGATATTTGGCCAAAGCGGTCAGGATATGCTCTAAGCCTTGACGGTCAATCATGCCGCCGGGATGCTTAGGGCCGAAACTGACCGAGACTGTTGGCTGCTCTGCTTTACTCAGGTCTATTGCCTTGATCGTGCCAAAGACAAAGGATTTCTCTTTGATTTCGTCCTCATCCTCGCTGTTATCGCCCTCAGCATCTTTGTATTCTAACTGCACCTCGTCCCGGTTATAGCCGCGCAGTTGCACGTCAAGACGAGATAGCTCGCGGCGCAAACTGTACAGGGTTTCGGTCTGCAAGGCGTGGTCAACGGTCGTGATAATTTTTGCACCAGAGGTAACGATGTTGTCAATCCCGTTTTTGGCCAGCATCTCAGACATAGCCTTGGAGGCTAACCCATTTCTGACCATGTCCATGACCGTGTTAAGGTCAAAGCTGGTACGGCCTCGCTTGAAATTCAGCCCAGCTTTTTTTGCCGTATCATGTTCTTTTTGGCTGATCATGCCGAGCTTGAGCATTCTACCCAGCACATAGCCGACCCGTTCCTCGGCATTGCGGCGGGCTTCAGTAGCCGCAGCTTTGTCTTTTTTGATAAAGGGATTGTAGTAATTAGGCCGCTTGACCGAGCCAGCGATGAAGGCGGTTTCGGTCAAATTCAGTCCGGCTGGTTCTTTGTCGAAATAATAGCGAGCCGCGACACCTAAGCCGTGGCCGTTGCCGCTGACATAGAACTGATTGCTGTAGAATTCGAGAATTTTTTCTTTGGGATAGCGGTGTTCGAGGCGCAGGGCGTAAAGCATCTCCTTCAGCTTGGCCTGATAGCTCCGGTCAGGACGTTTAAAGAGATTCTTGGCCGTCTGCTGAGTAAGAGTGCTGCCGCCACGGATGATGCGGCCTGCTTGGTAGTTAACCAGCATTGCTTTGGCAATACCGGGGAGATCAATTCCGTAATGGTTGAAAAACTGATCGTCTTCTGCCGCAACTAAGGCCTTGACAAAATTTTTCGGCAGTTGTTCGTAGGTCAGATACTGGCGGTGAATATCCTCGAACAGAACCCCTATTTTTTCTTGTCCATCTCGGTAATAAACCGGGCTTTCTTTACCAAGAATTGAGGCGATCCGATGAGGTTCAATTTCCGGGCAAGGCACTTTGATCACCAACCAATACACCCAGCCCAATGCTCCTGCCGCCGTTAGCAGGCCAAGAACTGCAAGAAAGAAAAAGAGCCTGAAAAAACAGGAACAAATACCGCGCACACGCATCTTGCCGTGGAGTAGAAATCAAGAATTGGAAGGCGAAACTGCGGAAAGACCGCTGACATGCCGTCATGATATTCTTTGACGCTCAGACTGTCCAGCAGAATCAACGATAGAAGAACAGGATAGCACAAAGCGTTGAGAGCGGAACAGCTTGAAATACGGACAAAAATATGACTAAAAATGACAGTAAAGAGAAGCGAGAAGATCAAGAATATGTTTTTCCTTGTAAAATGTCGTCATTTTATGGTAGAAAGCAAAGAATGGACAGCTGCCTTACGGACGGCATCCAGATGATCCTCTGGAAAAGCACCTGTAAATCAGAAGGATATCCTTAATCTGACAACTGGAATTCTATTATATGAAGAAAACAAAAAAAGTCATTTCGTACATCATGCTGCTTGTTCCGCTGGCACTCCCTGCGGGCTGCTCACCGGTGAGCACCAGCAGCGGGTATAATGACCAAAAAAAAGAGACTGATGATGATTCCGAACAGTTGAGGCTTATTGTTGAACGCTATTTTGAGCAGCAGGAGCGGCAGCAAGCAGCCCAGCCTGCCCTACAGGAAACGCCAGAGCCAACGCTGGTTGAGTCTGAAGAAGAACTGAAAGAAGAGTTAGAAGAGCTGAAAAAAACTGGCGAATGGACAGCAGACAACTTAAACGGCCAGACAGTTCAGTGCAATCTGGAGCCGGTCATTCCAGCTCCCGTCAAAAAAGAGGCAGTACCTGTAGTGCAGGCCGATGTTCCTGAGCCGATTGCAATTGAGTCGGCAGAATCGGAAGAATTCGCTGTTATCACACCGGGTACATCAACTGGGCGAAGAGGCACCTGCGATTTTCCGGTGTTAGTCAACAAACAGGTACAGTTTTATCTCAATCTGTTCCAAGGTAAGCAGCGGAAAAATTTCATCCGTTGGATGGAGCGTTCCTCCATGTACATGCCGTTCATTACTGTTGAGCTGGAAAAAGCCGGGCTGCCGCTGGAGTTATCCTACTTGGCCATGATCGAATCAGGCTTCAACCCTTCGGCCTATTCGCCTTCCCATGCTTCTGGACTGTGGCAGTTCATTCCCGGCACGGGCCGTAATTTTGGCCTGCGAGTTGATTCTTGGGCTGATGAACGCCGTGACCCAGAGAAATCAACCAAAGCCGCTGCCGCGTATCTCAAGGCTCTGTATAAACGCTTTGGTGACTGGCATTTAGCCGTGGCTGCCTACAACGCTGGCGAAGGCTCAGTCGAGCGTGGCCTGCAACAATATAAGGCTAAAAATTTTTGGGAGCTGGCCCAGCATGATTATCTGCGGTTAGAAACCAAGCGCTATGTCCCTCAGATGATCGCTGCGGTACTGATTGCTCGCAATCCTCAGCAATACGGCTTTAGCAACATCAGGCAGATGAGACCGATGCAGCATGAGTTAGTTCGCGTACCATCAAATACCCCGCTTCAGGCAGTGGCCACCAGTGCCTCTGTGAGCGTTGAGCAATTGCGTAGTTTGAATAACGATCTGCTTCAAGATCAAGTTCCTGAGACGAAACGCGGCTGGCTGCTCAAGGTGCCTGTGGGTCGCAGCGCACTGGTAGCTGCTAACTTGCCTAAGGCGCAGGCGGTGGCGGTTGCCAAACCTGTTGCGCTTGCATCTGTTGCAGGAGAATTTACCTCCCACAAAGTTGCCAAAAATGAGACACTGCAACAGATTAGCAAGAAGTACGGCATCAGTCTGACCGCGTTGCTCAAGGTCAACAACCTCCGTTCTTCAAAGTTGAAAGCCGGACAGAGCCTGCGCGTTCCTTCGGCCTCTGCTGGTTCTGAGCAACTTGCACTGGCTAAAAACAACACAACTCCACCTGCCCCTGCCGAAGAGCAAAAGAGTGCAGCAGTAACGCAGGAGTTCGTCACGCATAAGCTGAAAAAAGGCGAAACACTGTCTGAGGTGGCCGACAAATACGGTGTGCCAACAGCTATGTTGATGAAATGGAACAAAATCGCTAAAGCGAGTAAAGTAAAGGCTGGGCAGCAGCTCACTGTTTATCCGGCGGCGCAAGAGAAGACGGTTCAGCTGGCCTCTGTCGCCGAAACTGCACCTGCTCCTGTTATTGATGAGGCTGAGGTCGCAGCTCCGGTAGGCATTGTTGAGTTGACTGCTGGCAGCACAAAACGGAAACCCGAAGCAGAGCTAATAATCGCTGCTGCGCCGAAAAGCACGAAGACCGAAGTTGCGGTTATCACTCTTTCTGGCAGCAAAAAACAAAAAGCTGAGGCTGAAAACTCGGTCAGCTATTACAAAGTACGCAGCGGAGATTCGCTCTGGTCTATCTCCAAAAAACTCCAAGTTTCTGCCAAAGAAATCAAAAACTGGAACCGGTTGAACAACAGCGAACTTCAACCTGGTGTTACGTTGGTGATCAAAAACGGATAGACAGAAAA
>JAGIXO010000113.1 GCA_026122915.1 Candidatus Electronema nielsenii
GAACTGCTTTCTTGGTTGACACGGATATTATTGTAACGAATCGGCATGTCGCAGAGAGCTTTGCTGAAAAATCAGGAGGAAAGTTTGTCTTTAAAAAATACAGTGTTGGTAGACGTATGTCTGCTGTTATTGATTTTAAAAAAGAATACAGAGGAATTGATAAGATTCAATTTGACATACTGAAAGTGCTGCATATAGAAGAGAGTAACGGACCAGATATAGCATTTCTTCAGATAAATAACGAGAGCTTTACAGGAGACAAAAACATATCTCCTGTAAAGCTTTCTTCTATTCCTGTTCAACTGAATGACTATATCTGTGCTGTCGGATATCCTCAAGAAGACAAAAGATATCCAGATCAGGATCTCATGCGCAGAATGCTTGAAAAAATATATAATGTAAAGCGTGTCTCTCCAGGCATAGTAAAACATGTTGAAACTGACCGTTTTATTCATGACTGTTCAACATTAAGTGGAAATTCAGGCTCTGTGATATTTAACTACAAAAAAGGAGAAGTCATTGGCATCCATTTCGGCTGGAGTGAAAATTACACCTCGAATTATGCCGTTCCATCTTCCATCATAGCGGAAAAATTAAAGGAGGCCAAGAAGCATCTAATTGCATAATGGTTTAAATTTTCTGCTTAAACAACCACCACACACAAGGAGACTGCATGAAAACAACCAATGCTTGCTTGAACCTGATTGACGCTGACCTTGACAACGCAAGTGGCAACACCACATTGCATGTCACTGCCTACGCCCCTACCTTGGGCTGGCGGGATGTTTCGCTGACCAGCGTGGTGTACGTCATGCCGCCTGTGGACGGCATCCAAGATTTCATCCTGCATGGTCAAGCCCCTTCAGGACTTGCCGCGACTGCCATTGAAACCTTCCAAGTTTCCGCGCTGGTTCCTTCAGTAGATTGGCTGCAAGGCGTTCGGATCAGCACGTCATGCGGCGAATCCTTGCTGACCCTCAGAACACCGACGCAGAAACAACCGCCTGTTGGCGATGATTTTGTCGCTATCCAGTCCGCTGGTCTGAAAGGCGACAAGCTGGTCATTGACGTGATCCACAGCGGAGGCTGCCGACAGCACACATTCCAGCTGGACTGGGATGGCGAGTTCCTCAAGTCGTTTCCAGCGCAGGCGGTGCTGCATCTGTCCCACAACGCCAACGGCGACACCTGCAAGGCCCTGCTCCGCGAGCGGCTCCAGTTTGACCTGTCCGTGATCATCGAAAATCCAAGCCAATACGTCCTGCGCGTCACCAGCGGAGTGACTGAACTTGTCGCGCATAGCCCTGTCCCCTTCTTTGCCCAGCAAGAGCAGAGCTGCTGATTTCGTTTTGAAAAAAAAGGCGGGGTCGCAATGACCACGCCTTTTGCTTTTTGCAACTAAAATTTCTTCTGCGAATCAAGCAGAATAGTCACTGGCCCGGAATTAATCAAGCTGACTTCCATCATCGCCTGAAACTCGCCGCTGGCAGTCGTGATGCCGTAGCCCTTGATGGCTGCGATGAAATTGAGATAGAGTTGTTTGGCCCGTTCTGGCGGTGCAGCTTCCGACCAAGACGGGCGGCGACCTTTGCGGCAATCGCCAAGCAGGGTGAATTGGGAGACGATCAGCATTGCGCCGCCGGGTTCAAGTAGAGAACGATTCATCAGGCCAGCCTCATCGTCAAAGATGCGCAGGTTGATAACTTTGTTCGCCAGCCACGTGATGTCCTTGTGTTCATCAACACCATGCATACCCAAGAACACCAGCAAGCCCGCGCCGATAGCACCGGTTTGCCTGCCTGCCACAGTCACGCTGGCAGAGCTGACCCGCTGTACCACAGCTCGCATATCTTACCCTCCTCATGTTGGATTTTAATTGTACGTTGAACAGCATAGCCTGATTTTTCCCGGTTGGCAAGCAAGGCAGGGTGTAGTATGGTTAGCAGGAGTTTAATTCATTGAGAACCTACCAGCACAAAAGGAAATAATCATGAATCAGCACCGGTTTGAAACCCTCGCCCTGCACGCTGGACACACGGTGGATCAAGAGACCCTTTCGAGAGCGGTGCCAGTCTATCGGACAAGCTCTTATCTGTTCAAAAACAGCCAGCACGCTGCCGATCTCTTCGGACTCAAGGAGATGGGGAACATCTACACCCGGATCATGAATCCAACCCAAGATGTGCTGGAGAAACGAGTAGCTGCCCTTGAAGGCGGGGCAGCAGCCTTGGCATTAGCTTCCGGTACCTCAGCAATCTTCTATTCCATCATCAACATCTGTGAAGCAGGTGATGAGGTGGTGGCTGCCAATAATCTCTACGGTGGTACGTTCACCCAATTTGTTGCTATTCTACCTCAATTGGGCATCAAGGTACGCTTGGTTGATCCTAAAGACCCAGCAAACTTTAGCCAAGCAATCACGGAGAATACCAAGGCCATCTTCTGCGAGACCATTGGCAACCCGCGCTTGGAAATGACTGACATCGAGGCTGTGGCAGCAGTTGCTCATCATCATCACCTGCCCTTGATTGTTGATTCTACCTTTACGCCGCCTTGTCTCCTACGTCCCTTTGACTACGGTGCAGATGTAGTAATTCATTCACTGACAAAATGGATGGGTGGGCATGGCCTTGCTATCGGTGGCATCGTGGTTGATGGCGGTACATTTGATTGGACTGATCCTAAATTTAGTCTTTATAATCAGCCTGACCCCAGCTATCATGGCTTACGATTTGCCCATGACCTCGGTGCAATGAACAAGATCGCCTTTGCCCTGCGAATGCGATTAGTTCCTTTACGCAATCTTGGTGCCTGCATTAGCCCAGACAATTGCGCCTTCTTCCTCCAAGGAATTGAAACGCTTTCTTTACGCATGGAGCGACATTGCAGCAATGCGTTGGCAACGGCAACGTTTCTGCAAGCGCATCCTCAGGTAGAATGGGTGCGCTATCCGGGATTATCAGGCGAAGAGAACAGCGTAGCCCGCACGTATTTGAAGAACGGTTTTGGTGGGATGGTTGCCTTTGGCATCCGAGGTGGGCGAGAGGCAGGGAGGCGATTCATCGACAGTCTGCGACTTATCTCACATCTCGCCAATGTAGGCGATGCGAAATCATTGGCCATTCATCCGGCCAGCACCACCCATTCCCAGCTTTCCACCGAGCAGTTAGCTGCTACTGGCCTGAGTGAATCTATGATCCGCTTGTCTGTTGGTATTGAGAATATCAACGATATCCTTGATGATCTCCAGCAGGCATTAGCGACCGAGGATAAGTAGGGTCACGGCACGTTGTAACCCTACTTTGTGCAACCTGCCGGTTCACCTCATGTTCCCTGCTTCACCGCCACATTCACTGTTCTGCCTGAATAATGGCATCGTTATTCATCGGCACTGCCAAATCTTTGCCAGCCGCCAATGTCCCTCATGACGTTCAAGATCAATATGCAGACAGTGTATGCGAAGATCATGTCCTCCGAGCTTGAACGTTGCAGCTTCAGAGGGAAACTCTGTAATCTCGCCATCTCCGAGAAATGCGCGTTCCAATGTCGCTGTCTTTTCTATGTCGCAGAGTGCCTTGAAAGCGTGCTTCTGGCAGAAAATGCTTGTCTTTGTCGCTATCTCTGCAACGTAAGAGCAGGCGGCATAGAGTCGCAGCGGATTATTTTCATTGACGCACTGCCGAATGAAGGCCAGCACTTGGCTTGGCGTGTCAAATAATGGCGTGTTCATACCGCCACCACCAGCACATCCACCAGCCTGCCGCCGTAGTCATTCCGCATCATCTCCCACAGTCCGGCGTAGTTGTTCACCCGGATTGCCAAAGAACTCAGGGCCGAGCCGCTGAAGCTGGGCAGCGTGTGTTCGCCGTTCTGCGTCACGCTCACGTCTGCGCCTGCCGCGCCGCCGGTGAGAATGCCGGTCTCCGGCGGATGCGGATGGCCGAAATTGCTCAGAGTCAGCGGCGTGCGCAGCATCCGCTCATAGATGCCGGTGCGCGGCGTGCCGTGCTTGGTGTAGCGGGTGGTGACAGCAATGGTATATTCGTTGTTCCACGGATGCGCCTGTGCCGGAATCTCCGGCATGAGCATGATCGCGGTGTTGGAGACCAAGTTCAGGCGGGTCTGCACGGTGCGTCCGCTCTGGGTGCCTTCGATCACGCATTCACCGCCGCCCTGCTCCGGGTCAAAGGCAAGGTCTTCGCCGGTGAGCTGGAGCACGCCGTCCGGGTTGAGCACATCAGGCAACTTGAGCAGCGTGTCCTCAGCCGTGTTGATCAGCGGCAGTTTCTTGTCCCGCGACAGCCGTTCGAGCTGGGCCGCATGACGCACTTCAGCGACAAAGGGCGGCGAGGCATGGACACGCACTTGCAGGCATTGGTCAACAGGCGGCGGCGCGTCGTCCGCGCTGTTCAGCCGGGCGGTGAAGGAGAGGGAGTAGGTGAAGCAGTTCTCCTCAGTCACCTGCTCGCCGTTGATCAGGCTCTGGCGGACAACCTTGTTGCGCGTGGCAAGGATGGTGCGCAGCTCCTCCGCGCTGTAGTTGGGCAGCTCGGCGGCCATGCGTGCGGCCAGCTCCGGGGTGTCCACCACATTTCTGGGTAGAAAGAGCATCCGGTACGAGATGGGAGTGGTGAGCGCGTTGACTGTGGGCCGCCATTGTATCGTTGCCATGACCTGTCTCCTGTCATTCAATTGGTTGAGATGACTGCATGAACCTTATTTCTGCGCAAGATACGGCGAGTTTGTTTCCCTGTCAACAGTTTTTTCCTGCCGCCGCATAATGAATGGCCTGAAAAAAGCACGCTCGTGCTCAGAAAAAAACATAGTGTGTGCTCATTGGAAAACCATGCACTATGTCGTACCGAAACCATGCCCGTGCTCGGAAAAAACATAGTGCTATGTCGTCCTGCGACATAGTGCTTGTTCGTCCTACGACATAGTGAATGGTTTTACTACGAGCACGAGAGTGGTTTTTTGGGGAGAAGCAGGGAGGGAGAAAAACGGCGAGCTGCTTTGCTGGAATTTTTCTGTTGACAGAGGGAGATATGTTCCAAAAAA
>JAGIXO010000114.1 GCA_026122915.1 Candidatus Electronema nielsenii
CGGATGCTCCGGAGCCAGCGACATGAAGGTCACACCGAAGATGGTGTCAGGCCGGGTGGTAAAAATGGTGATTTTTTCCGTGCTGTTCTCAATTTGGAAATCGCAGGCCAAGCCTTGGCTTTTGCCGATCCAGTTGCGCTGCATGGTGACGACTTTTTCCGGCCAGCCGGTCAGCTTGTCGAGATCAGCCAGCAGTTCCTCAGCGTAATCGGTGATTTTCAGGAACCAGCCGTGCATGTTTTTCGGCACCACTTGGCTGTCGCAGCGCCAGCAGCAGCTGTTGATCACCTGCTCGCGGGCCAGCACTGTGGCGCAGCTTTCGCACCAGTTGACCGTGGTTTTCTTGCGGTACACCAGCCCCTTCTCCAGCAGCTGGAGAAAAACGCGCTGTTCCCAGCGGTAGTATTCCGGGTGACAGGTGGCGATTTCCCGATCCCAATCGTAGCTGAGGCCCATCGCCTTGAGCTGGCCGCGCATGTAGTCAATATTGCTGTAGGTCCACTGCGCCGGATGCACACCGTGCTTGAGCGCGGCGTTCTCAGCAGGCAGGCCGAACGCGTCCCAGCCCATCGGATGGAGGACGTTGAAGCCGCGCATCCGCTTGTAGCGGGCCACCACGTCGCCGATGGAGTAGTTGCGGACATGACCCATGTGGATGCGCCCGGACGGATAGGGAAACATTTCCAGCACATAATATTTGGGCCGCTGCGGGTCCGTGCTGACTTTATACGGCTTTTCCGTCAGCCACTGCTGCTGCCATTTGCTTTCAATGGCCTTGAAATTGTATTTTAACGCATCCTGCGTCTGAGTATATGTGCTGTTTTCCATGATCGTCTGTCTTTGAGCAGCCTGAATTAAAAATTTTGCTAACCGGTGCAGCATACAATGGAGCTTTTCTTCTGCACAGCAAAAAATGTCATTATCCCGATTTATCACAAATCAGGAAAAAGAGCATTTTTTGTTTTCACCCCGCCCCTTGTTAGATGCCTGGCGGCGGCTCTAAGTTAGAGTAGTTCTCAAAACTGGTGTATTCGCCGACAAAAGTCAGCTTCACCGTCCCTGTCGGGCCGTTGCGCTGCTTACCAACAATCACCTCGGCTATACCACGATTGGGGTTTTCTGGTGCTTTATTATAAACCTCATCTCTGTAAATAAACATAATAACATCAGCGTCCTGTTCTATTGCTCCGCTATTATGGCTAACTATGCCGTCCGCCAGCCAGCAGGCATTACCCGGTACGGTCAGATCAAAAACCTCTTCTTCACCTGCTGGTTCAATGGAAATAATTTTATCCCAGAATAAATCACTCGTCGCATACGCGATCAGCTCTTTATCGCCTATCGCTGCGGCGACTTCAGTGACAAATTCACGGGAAGGAGCTTTGGTGAGATTATTGGTCGCACTAAAGAATCGCCCCAGCTTTGAAGTCACATCATGATTACTCAGACCGTGAACACGCATTGCCGTCCGAATTTGCTCCCGTATCTCAATTGGCAGCGTGTCCACATTGGTATTGCTGACCGTGTGTTCAATCATGGCCGCAGCCTGTTCAGCAGGCTCTTTGCGCGGCCCGAATGCGCCGATCTCCCGAAGGAAAATACGCTGCTGCTCCGCCCCAGAAACATCAGCAGTGAACCAGCCTTGTGGACTTTCAGTCGTGGTGACATGCTTGATGCGGGCGACAATACCGAAACGCAGAAGTAGGGCGGCAACATCGCGGATCAGCAGTTCACTGGCAGTGCAGAAGTAGATGCGTGGCTTGTCCTTGCCAGCATGAATGCTGCCGTCCGTCGCCCAGAGATGGCGAAGAAACAAGGTCAATTGTTTCTTAGGCAGCCGGAACACGCCCACAGGCAAATATTTCTCATGCGAACGCTGGCCGAAGATACCCAAGTCCTTGAGCCAGTTACCGACCCCCGCCGGATGCCAGCGGTTGCCGTTGCCGCTGATAACCAACTGATGCCTGTTTCCTCGTCCGGGCTGACGATTGACAGTGGAGCCGAACGCCTGCGCTGCTTCCGTGACCGCCCGGCTGTTCTCCTCGCTGGCGGTGGTATAGCGCAGCGGTTGTTTTGTAACATAGCTGCCATCACCAACCAAATGCGCCAGCAGGATAATTTCATGTTCAGGCCATGCAACCGTCTGCGGTGGTTCTGGTAGGTGGCGGGCAAGAGCGATGCGGTCACCAATCTGAAGATCACAGGCATGTTTCCAGTCTGTCAATGAACGTAAGCGATGCTCTTTGGAACAACACAGGGTGCGTCCGCTGGCCAGCTGAATCCG
Source organism: Candidatus Electronema nielsenii (assembly GCA_026122915.1). Taxonomy (GTDB): domain Bacteria; phylum Desulfobacterota; class Desulfobulbia; order Desulfobulbales; family Desulfobulbaceae; genus Electronema; species Electronema nielsenii. Next base: position 2,285 of record JAGIXO010000114.1, read on the forward strand.
CAAAATTTCCTTTTGACCGACAGACCAGACTAATTCAGCAGCGGCGCATTCTATCCTTCCGTCCTCCGTCATTGAAACGACAGAGGGTCTTTGCCCGACCAAATCGCGAACAGGAATCCGACTGCCGTCGGCCAGCATGACCAAGGTGTCGCCGGTCACGCATTCACGCAAATCCGACATCATGGGTCGCTTGTCGGTGCGGCTCTCTAAGCTGCGGTTGAGCTGAGACAACGCCACCACCGGCACGTCTAACTCTTTCGCCATCGCCTTGAGCGAGCGAGATATCTCGCTGATTTCCTGATTCCGATTCTCAGAGCCGGAACGCCCCTGCATCAGCTGAAGATAATCTACCACTACCAATCCTAAATCATGCTCTGATTTCAGCCGCCGAGCTTTGGCTCGCATCTCCAAGACGGTCAAACCAGCAGTGTCGTCGATGTAGATCGGCGAGTCTGTAAGCATCCCTGTGGCCCTGATGAGCTTAGGCCAATCCGACTCTATCAAGCGGCCTGTGCGAACGCGTTGCGCATCCACCTTGCCTACAGCGCAGAGCATTCTCAGGGTTAGTTGTTCGGAGGACATTTCCAAGCTGAACACGGCGGACGGTATTTTATTGATTACCGAGGCTGTCTGCACAATGTTCATGGCCATCGCGGTCTTGCCCATCGACGGTCGTGCTGCGAGAATGATCAAATCTGAAGGCTGTAGTCCAGCGGTCATCCGATCTAACTCCTCGTAACCAGTGGCCACGCCGGTGATATGCTCTTTGCGCTGAGAAAGGCGCGTCACCCGATCAAAAGCCTTAGGAACAATTCGAGCCATCGACTCGAACCCCTGCTTCTTGCGGGCTTGAGCAATTTCAAAAATCGACTGCTCGGCCTTGTCAACCAGCGCGTCAATGTTATCTTGCGCATCATAGCAGCGAGCTGCTACTTCAACGCTGGTCTGAATCAGTTTACGCAGAACAGATTTCTGCCGGATGATGTGGGCGTGATGAACCAGCGTTCCGACAAAGGGAATTACTTCAGTGAGCTGGGAGATATAGGCGTATCCACCTGCCTTCTCTAATCGATTCTGATCACGGAGCAGATTGGAGACGGTAATCAGGTCGTGAGGCTGCCCTTTTTCAAACAGAGAAAGCATAGCCCCAAAAACGATCCGATGACCTTCTCGGTAGAAATCATCAGGCGCAAGCAGCTCAACAACTTTGAGCAGAGCTTGTTCCTGAATCATAATGGTACCGAGCAAAGCCTGCTCGGCTTCCACGTTCTGAGGCGGCAGACGGCCTGCTGCCGACTGTTCATGCCCGCTGCGGACGAAGGGAACGGAATAGTCAGACAACTGAGACATCACCCCGGGGCGACAGCTTTTGCCTGCCGTCTGGAAAAAAGCTGCGGCTGCTGCTTAACACGCAGTGCCGCAGCGTACTTGAAGGAAAAACGAGGAAAAACTGCGAGCAACCTTATACGGTCTCGGCTGCGATCTCCTGCACCACCTGTACCATAATTTCCGAAGTCATTTGATAGCCAACCTTAACTGTCACTCTGGTTTCGCTGACACTCTTGATCGGTTCTTTGAGCATGATTGCCTTACGGTCAATCGTCACCCCACGCTGCGCTAGCTGATCAGCAATGTCCGAGTTGGTAACAGAACCAAAAAGGCGACCTTCATTGCCGGTTTTGCGAGCCAGTACTACGGTCAGGTTTTCTAACTGAGCAGCGAGTGCTTCGGCACTTTTCTTCTCTTCTGCCAGACGCTTGGTAATAGCAGCCTGCTCCTTCTGAAGTCGAGCCAAGCTGGCCTTATTGACGACCGCTGCCAAATCCTGGGGAATAAGGAAATTGCGGGCATAGCCAGGCTTAACGTTGACAACTTCGCCTTCGCGGCCCAAGGTGTCGATAGTTCTCTTCAATATGATTTCCATGATTGCACATCCTCGTGGGTGTTGACTTTCTCAGGAGCGGGTGGGCGATTGTCCGTTCTGAGCCAGTTTGCGGAAGTCGGCCCAAGTGTCCGCCGCTCCTGTCACTGCCAGCAGAAGAAATCCGTAACCCTGCGCCGCTACAAAAATATATAAAACAATCCGCCAGAAAGTCGGAACATTCCAGCGGTGCAACAGGTGGGCAAAAACGGCTGCCCCCTGAAAAAAATACAGCATTCCTATAACTACAGCCAAGGAATATCCGGTAATTTCCAGCCAGCCAGCACTGGTTATCGCCAAGATAATCGCCGCAATCAACAGCCAAACTACGTTATCCGGTAGCTGCCAACAACGGTATTCTGGCCAAGGTGCTTTGTCTGGCTGAAATTTGCGGAGCAGACCATTACCTGCTACCATGTTCAGCCAAACAGTTAGCACTGCGCTACCAGCCAACAAACCGGGCAGCACTTTGGGTAAAACAACCCGCATATCCGCTGCGGCAAGTTCAAACTCTTGGAGCAGCTCAACTGACATATTCGTGCTGGAGCCGTAGGCTTCCACGATCTGTGCCAGTAAACTATTTAACTGCGCCAACAGATTAGTGTAGGGATTAACTCCAGCCAATTGTCCGTATAACAGCCAAAATACTAACCAACTACTGCCAAGAACGGCCAAACCTGCTCTACCAGCCGCTGCCGGAGTAACTTCATGCTGTACGCTGCGATGCAGGCTCCATGCCAAAAGCAGCAGCGTGAAGGAAAAAATCAACAACACAGGCTGTCCCAGCAACAAAC
>JAGIXO010000115.1 GCA_026122915.1 Candidatus Electronema nielsenii
GCGAATGATCCGAGCCACCTGCCGTGCCGTGCCTACCGGTACTGTGCTTTTATCAATAATCACCGTATAATCGAGCAGACAGGAAGCTATTTCCTTGGCAGCCGCGTAAATGTAACTCAGATCGGCATAACCATCACCGCGCCGAGATGAAGGCGTACCCACGGCAATAAACACCGCCTCCGCTTCTGGAACCGCCTCTTCCAGCTTGGTGGTGAACTGTAGCCGTCCTTCAGCAACATTTTTTGCCACCATTACATCTAAGCCCGGCTCATAGATCGGGATTTTCCCCTGCCGTAGTCGCTCGATTTTTTCTTCGATCTTATCAACACAGACCACATCATGACCGAACTCAGCAAAACAAGTGCCGGTGACTAAGCCGACATATCCGGTGCCAATTATTGCTATCTTCATACTTTTCCTCTAAGGAGTTTTTTATTTCGATTAAAATATTTTTTTCTGACTGAGGATGTCATAAAACAGTTTGCCATCAAAATATTCCGCTGTTGCTTTTGTCATGCTTATGCTCCAAGAGCGGTTTCTGATTTCTTCTGTATCCATTTTGCACAGCGAACTTTCTCCGCCGCGCATACGGATAAAAACTTTTTCACCAAAGATCCGTGCGATTTGGTAAAGAAGGTCAGAAGAAAGTTTATCTTCCCAAACAACACCATCTGTTGTGCCGTAAAGCTTCCATGAGACCTTGTTTTTAAATTCATATAGCTCCATCCATTTCCGCTTATTCTGCATGTTCTGGGTGGTGTATTGGAATCTGTATGTCTTGAAGTCTTCAACGGTCATCCTAAGTAAACCTGATGTGCCGTAATTAACGCCTACATATCCTCTGTCTTTCTGCATCAAATCGTTAGCTGTCAGCACTTCTTCGGTGAGAGGATTTCTGCCAGAAGACTGATTGCTGCGCTCATAATCATAGCCGGAAAAATCATTACTGACAAAGCAGAGCAGAGCCTTGAGGGTATGTCGTGTATATTCAGAAACAGGATCAATGATGCCGTTGCTTTCATCAACAAGTATTTCATGTAGGATTGCGGAAACAGAAGGAACTTTGCCAATCCTGTTCTTCTGCCATGTCGCCAAAATCTTGAAATCAACATTTTTAACCGCCAGTGAATTGAACTCCTGCTCTGTTTTGCCGTCGATCAATTCAGCACCTTCTTCAACAGGAACAAGATATACCATTCCTACTTTTTCGCTGCCGCTCTTTTTTAATCCCTCATATTCTCTGGTTAACTGACCAGACGTAACTGATGTTGCGTATATTTTGTTCTCTATCGCAATGATCCAATCATCAATGCCAAGAATAATGTCGATGTAGGCATTCTCAACACAATGCTCAAGATTAAACCATAACTTTACCTGACTTTCATATTCGCCCCTCAGTCTTGGAGTGAGCTTTTTCGCCAAGTTGGACAATTCAGCGTTTTCAGATGAATCGGACAGCGCATTGATGAATCGTGAAAGAAAAGCGTAACCCAGCCCATGTTCCATCGCCGGATTCATAAACCACGCCAACACTGCGGAAGCTGTTTCTTCCTGAAAGCTTTTCTTGCCCGAAGCAAGCACTTTAAAAATATTCATTTTCCATCCTTAAGTTGAGGTCTGTTTCCAAAAATCGCTGTGCCAATGCGAATCAGCGTTGCCCCTTCTTCAATGGCAACTATATAATCTCCCGACAAACCCATCGATAATTCTACTGCATTGTTATCATAAAACAAGCCTTCATCAGCTAAATGTAAGGCTAATTGCTTCAAAGCGCGGAACCAAGGACGGCTTTCTTCCGGCTCGCGACCGTAAGGCGGCATAGTCATCAAACCACGAATACGCAAGCAAGCAAGCGACTGCATCTCACGGAGCAATTCTTCGGCGTTCTCCGGCATTACCCCAGATTTCTGTGGCTCGCGGCCCACATTGACTTGAATCAGCACGTCAAGTTGCTTATTGAGCCGCGCTGCGTTGCTGTCCAAAGCAGTAGCGATCTTCAGTCGATCAACAGTTTGGATGACCTGAAACAATTCCGCTGCGACTGCCGCCTTATTACTTTGTAAATGACCAATAAAATGCCATTGCAGCGCATCATCTATCTGCGTAATTTTACCTGTCGCCTCTTGGAGATAGCTTTCTCCAAAAATAACTTGACCACATTGACTGGCAGCAGCTATTTTCGTGGCAGAAACATGCTTCGACACCGCCACAATGTTGATTGAGTTAGGATTTCTGCCGCAGCGTAGTGCGGTTTCATGAACAGTTGCTCGGATACGCTCAAGATTATCGCAGATCATACTGGTAAGGAAAATAATTTTTCCGCATTAAGGGTAGTCTGTCGGGCAATTTCATCTAAGGACAAGCCTTTCAGCGTGGCCACCGCAGCAGCTGTATGTAGCAAATATTCAGGCCGGTTACATTTACCCCTGAAAGGCACAGGCGCAAGAAATGGCCCATCGGTTTCTAACAAGAGCCGGTCTATCGGCACTTCCCGTACCACCTGCTGCATAGCTTCTGCTTTCTTAAAAGTGACAACTCCGGGAATGGAAAGATAAAAATTCAGCTCCAGCACTTGTCGGGCTAAGTTGGTGTCGCCGGAAAAGCAGTGCATCACTCCGCCCGCCGGAAACGGCCCTTTGTCCCGAAGCAAGCGCAGAGTATCCTCGTGCGCCTCGCGGTCGTGGATGATGAGCGGCAGACGCAGTTCTTTGGCTAAATCAAGCTGTCGGGCAAAAACGGCAAGCTGAACATCAACTGGCGCATATTTTTTGGCATAATCAAGGCCGATTTCACCAAAACCCACTACCTTGGGTTTGACTGCTAACTCCACAAGTTGACGAAAAACTGCTTCATCTGCCGCTGCTGCATCATGGGGATGAATGCCGATTGAAGCATAAACGCCCTCGTATTGCGCGGCTAATTCCACAGCTCGGCGCGAACTGGCCAGATCAATGCCGATAGTGATGATGCGGGTCACACCGCAGCGGCGAGCCGTGGCAATGACTTCTTCTAAATCAGCCTGATAATCGGCCATATCCAAATGACAGTGGGTATCAACTAAGCTATATCCGGGCGTAAGCTCAGTTTGCGGGCGGATATGTAATTGTAGATTAAACATGGTCTTCCTCGTGTTTCAGTCAAATTTCCCGTCCTGCCGTTCCTGTCCGGCAATTTCCAGCAAAACATCAAACAATGTCGGCTCAAGGCTTGGCGCGATATCCTCGCCCGTGTGCTTATGGTGCGGAAAGGTGGCAAGCTCTGGATGATGCGGCGCATTGTCATAGCGAAAAAGGCAGGCGTTCCGCTCATCCATATATTGGTAGCGGTATTTCACTTTTGCCGCCCGATTGCAGTCTTTGAGTTCCATGAATTCAAGACGGCAGTCGTTGTCAAAGGAGACAGAGCCGCTGATGCAGCCTTGCCGCACATTGTATTGCTTCTTCGTCAGGATTGAGCGCAGAATATTTGGAAAAGACTGAAGCGTCTGCTCAATCTCAGCAAAATATGCGGCGATCATGCCAGTTCCCGCAGCCTGCTTTCGTTGTCGCGCAGCATTTCATACAGCCCGGCCCACAGCATCGCGTCTTCGCTGTCATCGCTCATGCCCTGCGTGTACTGCTGATAAAACTCATCGCTGGATTTTCTGTATTTCGACTCAAACTCTTTCAAATCAAGGCGGATGTTCATCAGGCCTTTTTGCAATTCGGCAATTTGATAGGCGATGATGTTCTGGGCAAAGGATTCCTCGTCCTCTGTCCGGGCCAAGATTGCCCGCAGCCGCTGCTCGGTTTGCGGGCGGACATGCAATTGCAGATTAAACATGGTCTTCCTCGTTGGGTGCTGCTAATTGCTGCTGCTCCGCCATCTTCTGTTTCAGGGACTCGTAGTTTTTCTGATAGCGGTCAATGCGCGGATGACCATCAGGGAATTTTGTTGTGAGGATGGACAGGCATTGCTGATACAGCGGCTCCGCTTCCGCATAACGGCCCTGCGCTTGATAGACATCCGCAAGATTGTTCAGGCTGAAGGCAAAATGAGGATGATCTTTGCCCAACTTGTTCTCGCGGATTTGAAGGGCACGAATGAGCAAAGGTTCCGCTTCTGTATATCTGCCTTGCTGTTTATACAGAAATGCAAGATTATTCAAACTTTGGGCAACATCAGGGTGTTTTTCTCCTAATATTCTTTCTCTGATAGCAAGCGAAACAAGATACAATTTTTCAGCATCATTATATTTTTCTTGCCCCCTATACAACGCCGCGAGGTTATTCAATGTCTCAGCGACTTCAAGATGTTCTTCGCCAAGATATTTTTTCCTCATATCAAGAGATCGAAGATATAGTGGTTCTGCTTCGACAAAACGGCTTTGATCCCAATAAAGAAAGCCAAGATCATTCAACGTCTGCGCAACACTCGGATGATCTTCACCGAAAACTTTCTCCTTCACCGCAAGCGCACGCAAATACAGCGGCTCTGCTTCCTTATATTTCGCTTCCCGCCGATATAGCACCGCCAGATCATTCAACGCCTCGGCCACATCAGGATGCTCCACGCCAAGGAATTTCTCCTTGACCGCAACCGCCCGCAGATGCAGCGGTTCCGCCTCCTTGTACTGTCCCAGCTCCTTGTGCAGCAACGCCAATTCATGCAGAGCCGTGCCAAGCTCCGCGTTTTCCCCTTCCGCCTCCCTGATCTCCCGCAGATGCTCCAGCCAGTCCTGTGCCTGCTTGTACTGCGCCAATTTGCGGGCCATTTTCCCGGCGGCAAGCAGATACTCAGGGCAGTCCTCCTCCAAAACAGCCGCCTTTTTATACTGGCGCATGGCCTCGGCATACTCCAGCTCACTTTCCGCCATCTGCCCAAGCTGATACGCGGCCAGCGCGACCGCCC